>JALVPH010000024.1 GCA_027031875.1 Candidatus Parcubacteria bacterium
ACGCGATTTATCTCGCATTCTCTCCAGGGGCGTTTGCTTTACAGGCAGAAGCACCAGAACAGGGCTTCCTCCTTCAGGAGAACGCACTTCTTCACGCTCCACAACTTTCACCGCTTGCTCTTCAGAGTGAGCAAGAGCGTATTGCAAAAGAGAGGGAAGAAGCGAAGAGGAAAGAAGAGGTAAGAAAAATACGAAGATACTTTAATCGCTATCATCTCCCGCTCGCAAAATATGCAGATGAATTTGTGGAGAGTGCGCATCGATATGGGGTTGATTGGAAACTTCTTCCTGCGATCGGGTTCATTGAGTCCACAGGTGGAAAATTTGCGTGTGGAAACGGAAGTCATAATGCGTTTGGGTGGCATTCATGCAAGAAACATTTTCGCTCTTACAAAGAATCTATTGATTTCATTTCAAAGAATCTCGCCGGAAAGCACTCTTCCACAGCACGATACTATCGCGGAAAGAGTATACGAGGGATGCTTGAGGCATATAATCCTCCATCTATTGTCCCTGACTACGCGGATAAGGTAATGAAGCAAATGAATATTATTAGTCGTATGTAAGAAAAAACCGCAGCTCTAGCGGTTTTTTCTTGTTGTGTGTTTGGCTATCTTAGTAGTGTTCTTGTATGATTAAGTATTTTTCGTATTGAAAGTCTACTCACGTCTATTTGATTTTTTGCCTCTACTAATGGATTTGTCCCGTTTTCTGTAATAAGAAAGAACGCAATATGGTTGTTTCCAGTCTCCCGTTGTATATCTTGTATTGTTTTTCTCCCGTAGAAGTCTTTCACATTTTCTCCTACAATAGCAAGATGGAAAGAGTGTTGAGAGAGTTTACCTCTCACACTTGTGATACTCTCTCCGCTCACAATGTAGTAGCCTACCTTATGGAGGAGGTTTCCGAGAATTTCTCGTAGAAAGTCGTCATGTTCAACGATAATAATTCCTTTCCGTTCCTTTCCTTCTCTCATCACTTTCGCATTGTAACATTTTTTCTATTTCGTGCTAAAATAATTTCGATTATCCGGTTATTACATTAATGTGTTGTTTATATGAAATCAAAGTTAGAACTTCGAAAGGAAAAGTATACTGCACAGCTTAAGAAGATTGGTGTTCCTGTGAATAAAGCACTTCTCGATAAGGTTGCAGATATGCTTGGTCCCGCAAATCATAAGATTGATGCGATGTTTGTCGCAGCATCTGATCCAAAGGAGCTTGATCGTGTGTATAAAAATTTCCTTGTAAAGAAGCTTGGATGTAAGGATGAGAAGAAGGGGAGAAAGATGATTGCGTCGGTTGTGGAGAAGATGTCATCAGTTCGCAAGAAGTATAGAGGGGTATTCTACTACCTCCTCGCAAAGAAGATGGGATTGAAGTAAGGGGGATATAGTAGAGCAAAAAACGAACGCGATACCGTATCGCGTTCGTTTTTTATAGCTTCTATCCTCTTACCGCATTATATCCTCCTTGTAAATCATGTGCACGGAGTCCGTGACGTTTAAATATCAGAAGCGCATTTCCGCTTCGGTGTCCTGATCGACAGTAGATGAGGTAGGTTTTATTTGGATCAAGTTGTGCAACCTGTTTCTCGAATGTAGGGTCGTAGTAGTTGATATTCTTCACACTAGAGAAGAGCGTCCCCTGTGCAAGCTCTTCTGGAGTGCGAATGTCTATTACAACAGTGTTATCGCTCTCTGCAATCTTTTGGAAGTCATTCCACTGGAGATGTTCCGAGAGCAATTGTTCTTGTTGTGAAGAATTCTCTCTGCTTGGTTGTGTGTGTTCTTTCTTCTCGTGAATTCCGTATGCGATAAGCGCGATGAGGATGACGAGAATTGTGATAAGAATCTTTTTGCTTTGTGT
>JALVPH010000025.1 GCA_027031875.1 Candidatus Parcubacteria bacterium
TCTGCGAAAATGCAGAGGAAGCTCGCGCTCGCTATCAAGCGCGCACGTTACATGGGACTCCTCCCTTATATCAAGTCATAAAAAACAAACGTAACGTTTACGTTTGTTTTTTCTTGCATTTTTTTTTTCTGTTTATGCTATACGTATACCGTATGAAATTTGAAACACCATCAATTGAAACACCATCACAGCAAGAGGAGCAACTTACGCAAGAATTAGAAAATGTGAACGATGCACTTGAAAATCCAGAAAATCCAGAAAATCCAGAAGAACCAGGAGATAGAGAACAAGAATCAAAAGAAGAAATTCCAAGCAGAGAAGAACTTTTGAAGAGGAAGGAAGAACTTGAAGAGAAGTTACGGATGCTTGAAGAGAAACGTAAGGAGCGTGAGGAAAATATCAAAAGGTTTGTGGAGGAATCAGAGAGAATTGTGAATGATAATTCTACTTCTCTAAGGGAAAAATTACAAAAAATGAATGATGCCGGATTATTTAAACTCATTCCAAAGGAAGTCCTTTCTCTCATTGCTGAGAACCTCAAAAAATATGGGTTCATTGATTTTAAGGCTGCAGAAGTTGTTCTTGAGAATGAAGACGAGAAGAAAGAAATGGAAGAATTACAATCAGAACTTAAAGGGATTGAGGAGCAGCTTGCCCTCCATGATGAAATAGAATCAATAGAGAATGAAGATGAGAGCGGACAAGAAGAAGGTGTAGAGGGTAGTGAAAATAGAGAAGATGAAGAGGATGTCATCATTGATGAAATGATGAAGGAAGCAGATGGCGTGGAAGATATGAATTCAGATCTTGAGAATAGAGAAGGAGTGGAACACGTCTAGAAACGAGAAACACGAGTATAGAATGCTCGTGTTTTCTTTTCTTTCCGTCCTTTTGTGGTACCCTTTCCTAAGATGGATACGGCATTCCAAAAATTAGAAGGACTCCTTGATGTGATAGAAGGTCTCATAGAAAAACTTGTTGGACCTCTTTTGCCTTTTCTGTTGATTCTCCTTCCATTCATTCTTGGTTGGTCCTTTTGGCCTCTTTGGCTCCCTCTCATTCTTGGGAAACTCTTTTTTGTTGTATGGGATAACTACAAGAGGGAGCATTTTGTCTTTGAAAAAATGGGCCCAGAGAATTACGTGCTCCTAGAGCTCCACCTCCCGAAGAACATCTTTCGTTCACCGCAGGGAATGGAGTTTGTGATTGATATCTTGTGGGATATTTCTGGGGGTGCAATGGGTTGGCAGAATAGGTTTCTCTATGGAGCGGTTTTGAAAACGAATTCATTAGAAATTATCTCAGTAGAAGGGAATGTGTACTTTTTCATTCGCGTGCAAAAAAATCTCGCGCATCTCGTGAAGAACACGCTCTACTCGCAGTATCCGAATGTAGAAATTAACGAAGTAGACGATTACACTGCGTACGTTCCTGATCTTACACAACACCTCGATACGTGGGATCTCTTTGGGATGGAGTATAAGCTTGTAAATGATGACTTCATCCCCATCCGTACCTATATCGACTATGGACTCGATCGTGTGGGGACAGTTGAGGAAGAGGAAAAAATTGACCCACTCATTCCTCTCCTTGAGCTCCTTGGAAGTATTGGGAAGGGGGAGCAGATATGGTTACAGTTTATTATCCGTGCGGATATGTTCAGTGATTGGAGGAAGCGTGCGCAGGCATACATTGAAAAACTCATCGGAAAGACAGGAGATGATGGCGAAGAAGTTCCAATTCAAATTACAAAAGTGAGCCCCGGGGAGCGTGAAAAGATAAAGGCAATAGAGCGCTCTCTTTCTAAGTATGGATTTGAGGCGGTCATTCGCGCACTCTACCTCGCTCCGAAGGAATACTTTAAAGGGGAGAGTATCGGAATTCTTGGGCACTTTTTCAAGCCGTTCAATTCACAATATCATAACTCCATCATTCCGAGAGTGGCGAGCGCGGTCGTATGGAAGTATCAGGATTTGAGCGGAAGGAAGAAGGTGCTCCTCAAACAGACGTTCTTTCAAGATTATGTGACAAGGGAATCGTTCTATCAGCACCCGAAGAAGCGTTACCATCCTCTCTTGAAGGCGCTCCGCGATCGCCCCTCTGTTATTTTTACGAGTGAGGAGCTTGCGACACTCTTCCATCTCCCAGGACGTGCGACTACAACTTCTGCGATTCAACGTATTGAATCGCTCAAAGCAGAACCTCCACGCGATCTTCCTGTTGTTGAGGAGTAGAAAAGTGGAATGAATGGTATGAATAGGTTACGAAATAGGTTTGAGAGAAAATTAAAGAATCTTACTATCCTTCTCCTAGGAGCAGTAACGCTCTTTTCTCTTTTTGTGTTCGTTTGCTTTATTCGCTCTCCACTGGAACATAACAATGAGGATTTGTTTTTTACTGTATCATCAGGTTGGGGAACAGTTCGCGTTGCAGAGGAACTCTCCTCATCTCATCTCATACCTTCCTCGCTATGCGCCATTCCCGTTTTTCTATTAAGTGATGAGAAGGTGAAGGCGGGGACGTATCGTATCACTTTTGGTGAAACACGATGGCATCTACTCCAACGTATTCTCAATGGCGCATACGGGGATGTATATAATTATGTTACTTTTCCCGAAGGAGGGACGTTGCGGAACTATGTGGGCATTCTTATGGAGAACGGCATTGTTAATGAGGAGACATCGCTTAGTTCAAAGATTGAGGAGGGGTTTTTCTATCCCGACACTTACGCACTCGCTCCAGGTGAAGGGATTGATACGCTTCTCACGATGGTGAAAAAGAAGTTTAACAGTGTACTTGGTGAGGTAAGGACGGGAAGTTCTCTCTCACTCAATGATCACGATGCCGTTGTTCTCGCATCGCTCGTAGAGAAGGAAGCAGGAAAGTCACTTGAAGAGAAGAGGATTATCGCAGGAATTTTACTCAAGCGATTGGAGAAAGGGATGCCACTTCAGGTTGACGCTCCCTTCCTCTATGAGCGAGAGAAGGGGAGTGCTCAACTGACAAACAGTGATCTTCAACAAGATTCTCCCTACAATACCTACACACGAAAAGGCCTCCCTAGGACAGCAATAGGAAATCCGGGGCGTGATGCGCTCTATGCCGTATTCCATCCTCTTAACACGTCGTACTGGTTCTACCTCCATGGGAACGATGGGCGTGTCCACTACGCACGGACTTACACGGAACACTTGAAAAATAAGCGGAAGTATTTAAGATAGGGAAACTTATGAAGAACAAGAAACTCGCATTTATTGATATTGAAACGACAGGTTTTGATGTGGAAAAGCATGAAATCATTGAGATTGGGGGAGTCATCGTGGAACAGAAAGATGGAATTCCTGGGAACATCATTGATGAATTTGAGATTAAGATACGACCTGAGCGTATTGAAAATGCGGATCCAGAAGCACTTTCTATTAATGGGTATAATGAGGCGGAATGGATGTTTGCACTCGATAAGCAACAAGCAATGGAGCTCTTCGCAGAAAAAACGAAGGACGCAATGATGCTTGCTCACAACGTCGCGTTTGACTATTCGTTCCTCGCAAAAGCGTTCTCTGATACAGGGGTAGAGAATAAGATGTTCTACGCGAAGCTTGATACGCTCTCGTTTGCCTACGCAAAACTCCATAAACGAGAGGACGCACCGCGAATGGCGCTTGGGGCGCTCTGCGACTACTTTGGGATAGAGAACGAGCGTGCACATACGGCACTCGCAGACGCGCGTGCGACCTATGGGGTGTATAAGAAGCTCATTGAACTGTGAGTAAAATGGTGGTGAGATGCTACCATTTTTTTTCTCACTTGGTATACTCACTCACGTATGAAGTTTGCAAAATATTTCTACATACTCACTGTTGGAATGAGTCTTGCTTTGTCGTTTTTCTCTACTCCCCTGTTGTATGCCCAGCAGAATGATAATCAAAACAGTGCTCCACAACAACATGTTCAGGTAAAATTAGACAATCCGCTCGGAACAACGAAGAGTGTCCCTGAACTCGTAAGGCGTTTTCTTGATATCGTGTTAAAGATTGGGGTGCCTATTGTTGTTCTCGCAATCATTTGGACAGGGTACCTTTTTATTGCGGCTCGAGGAAAGCCAGAACAATTAAAGAAGGCAAAAGACTCCCTCTTTTATACCCTTATTGGAGCATTCGTTTTACTCGGCGCTTACGCGATTGCCGAAGCGGTCGTGAGCACAATTAACGCTATTCGTTCATAGTAGTATGAAGTGGTTACAACAGAAAAGGAAATATATCTTTCTCACTTTCGCACAGTTTGTCCCTCTCGTGAGTGAAGCGAGAACCGTCCGTTCCATTGCAGAAAATGTTGCAAAGTTTCTCCTCGGACCGCTCCTCACTTTTCTCACCGTTCTTGCGCTCGTCCTTTTCATCGCGGGAGTTATTGAATTTACGAGAAATGCAGACAACTCAGACGCGAGAAAACGAGGAAAGCAAAGGATGTTGTGGGGGGTCATTGCCCTCTTCGTGATGCTCGGATTCATTAGTATTACTGGAATTTTTACCCAGACATTTTTCGGAGGAAATCCAATGCTCCCTCAGCTCTATGAGCGAAGTTAACACGTTATAATGTCTTATGAAAAAAAAATGGTATAACAGAACGATAAGTGTAGGGTTTGGAGTGTCTCTTCCACTAATTTCCTCTGCGGAGAAAGTGGACTATACGAGAACAATCGATAGTTCAAACGTAAAGACACTTGTTGAATCACTCACAAATGTCCTTAATACGTGGGTACTTGGGATCCTCACACTTTTTGCTCTTGTAAATTTTATCTACACGGTTGTTGAGTATATTGCCGCATCTGAAGATTCAACACGTAAAGAAAAGGCAAAGAAGGTAATGTGGGGACTTATTGGTCTCTTCGTGATCTTGAGCGTGTGGTCGCTCGTTGCTGTCCTCGCAAATACTTTTGGAGTGACCATGGGGGGAAGGCTTAAGGGATGGAACTAAGCTCTCTATTGCAAAAAAGGGATTTACTGCTACACTCCTTCCCGTTCCGCCTGTAGCTCAGTTGGTAGAGCAGCTGGCTCTTAACCAGACGGTCGAAGGTTCGAGTCCTTCCAGGCGGACAAATGGTAGTCTATTGCTACCTATTTATGCCCAGGTGGTGGAATTGGTAGACACGCTGGTCTTAGGAACCAGTGAGGCAACTCATGGAGGTTCGAGCCCTCTCCTGGGCACAGGTTCCTCTCGCACTTTGTTGTGCGAGTTTTTTTCTTTTGTGAAAAGAGGTAGAATGGATGGTATGAAGAAGAGGGAGGAGTATCAGCACACATTCCAACAGGCAATGGAGCGTCTCAATCCTGCACAGCGAGAGGCGGTGGAGACGATTGAGGGTCCTGTTGTGGTCATCGCCGGTCCAGGAACAGGGAAGACACAGATTCTCACATTGCGAATTGCGAATATCCTCAACACGCTTGGGGCGGAGTTTGCACCGAACATTCTCGCACTCACCTTTACGAATGCAGGAGTGAGGGCGATGCGAAAGCGTCTCATTGAGTTTATTGGAGTAGAGCTCGCATACGAGGTGAACATTTTTACCTTTCACTCGTTTGCGGAAGAGATGATTCGTTCCTACCCAGACTTTTTCCCATGGTTTATATCCGCGCGTCCGATTTCTGAGTTAGAGAAGATGACTCTCATAGAGGGGATTCTCAAAGAGGGGGAATGGAGAGCACTCAAAACATTCTCCTCTGATTTTCACCATGCGAGGAGTATTATAAAGGCAATTGATGATCTCAAATCAGAAGCAATTTCTCCAGATGATTTTGAAGAATCGTTGAAAGATGTGAGGGAGCGATTCATTGCTTCGCAGGGAGAGAAGGCGTTTTACAAGAGAAGGACGACAAACGGAGGAAAAGTTTATGAAGTGGGTGATGTTAGACCTGAAGTAGCGAAAAAAGCAGAAGAGCAG
>JALVPH010000026.1 GCA_027031875.1 Candidatus Parcubacteria bacterium
TATTTCACTGCTGATAATCCTCGGATTGCCAGCAATGGGGGCGAGCGCCCTCTATGCTCTCTATCTCTTTATAGACGGAGAGCGAATCACCGCTGGGATATGGGCGGTGATAGCGTATCTGCTGTGGAAGATATTTGCTTTTGCAGCAGATAAAGAGGAGGAGGTATACTCCTCCTAGCAAAGTGTAGTTTTCTACACTTTTTTACTCTTTCGTGAGGTATACGTTCCAATAGTTTCGCTTATACGATTGCTTCCCAAAGCGTTGGTATGCTGTCTTTCTCACCATTCGCACGATACGAAATTGTGGTTCATAGAGTGCGCGGATATCTGGTCCAGAGAAAACGCGTTCGCGAACTCCGAGTACCGGATGGATGTACCCATCTTTTTCTCCTGATGGAAACTGTGCTATGAGGTTCTTCGCGTTCTTATCTCCCTCCTTCGCGAGCGTGCGAAGGTAGAGGTATCCACCTTTTTTAAGAACACGAGCAAGCTCGCTAATGAAGAAAGTGCGTTCCTTTTCGCTGAGGGAATTGGAAGAAGTGCTATCAATAACAAGATCAATGCTCTCATCTTTTAAGGGGAATGCTTTCGAAATATCGCGTTCTTCGTAGTGAACAAGCTCGTGAGAGAAATGCTCTTTCGCAATACGGATTGCTTCAGGAGAAAAGTCCCACGCAAAAACCTCCATGCCGTATACACGAGCAAGGTAGTATGCGTTCCTCCCTATTCCACACCCGAGATCTAACACGCGTAAACCTGACCGAAGATCAAGGTGTTTATTTTTCTTTATCCATTGAAGAAACTTCAAAAAGTCCCTCGGTGGTTTTTCCGATTTTGTAATGAGTCTTGGT
The DNA here is from genome assembly GCA_027031875.1 of Candidatus Parcubacteria bacterium. Lineage (GTDB taxonomy): Bacteria > Patescibacteriota > Minisyncoccia > Phycocordibacterales > UBA1006 > UBA1006. Next base: position 852 of record JALVPH010000026.1, read on the forward strand.
TTCTTATACTCTTCATCCCAAGCGTTCCTGTTTCCCATACAAGCTATACTAATCGTTTTTTCTCAAGCGCTCTAACTCTTCTTTTATCCCGCGTAATTCGCGTGTTACTTCGTGTTTTAACTCACGAAATTCATCGATAAATCGTTCAAATTGGCTATCTGTCATACGTTTTGAGTATAACACAAAATTTAAGGGGAAGTGTTGATTTTTTAAATAAAAGATGCTATCTTCAGAGTAACGGGGGTGATTGGAATCGCTATGGCGGATCCCTCCGTAGAAGCTCATGCCGAGTTTGAGGAATACTCGTCAACAATCCTCAACCTTTCAAGTGCAAAGAACAAGACACTTGTAAAGTCTCCTTACTTTCAAGGAGCATTCGCTCTCGCGTAAACAACAAAAAGAGAGCGACATCACGAAGCTCATTCTACCTCGCGTGAGTTTCGTTGATGCATCATACGAGCGAGGTGTAGCGTCTGACTGCGTGCTACCGCTTCAGACGTGAATCTCTCGTAGCAAGCACTTCTCATCTTTGCTCCTCTCTTAAGAGAAATGTTCAGCACTGAGAGGAGATGAGCATGGAAAAGGTTTCTTCGGAGACCGCCATACACGCGGGTTCAATTCCCGCCACCTCCACACGTAGAAAAAAAAGAGAGAGAAACAATCTTCTCTCTTTTTTTATAACATAAGTGCACTTTGCTAAAAATATAAAGTCAATACCCTATTTCACGATCGTAAAATAGGGTATTGATAAATAGATGATGATATGATGTGGTGTTTGGTGGAGAAAAAGTAAATAGCTCTTCCATCAAGATGAAATGAACTACCCCGGGCTTATGCTCGGAGTATTTTGTGTAGAATAAAAGAGATTACATATTTATATGCTTTCAAATGAGTTCACGTTTCACGATCGTGAAATGTGAACTGTTACTATTACTGAGTGGTGTCTATTTAGGTAGAGAGGGGTGTGAAGTAGATGACCGCCGGGCTGAGATCCGGCGACTTTGTATCTGTAGACGATAGACAAACAGAGTAATACTCCTAGATTCTGAATCAAGTTCAGAATGACAAAAAACCTCCCGCTATATAGCGGGAAGTTTTTTATTTAACCAACCTTAAAATATCCTGATAGGTAACAAATAGCATCAAAAGAATGAGGAGGAGAAAACCAATTCCATTTACCCAAAGGAATACATTTTGTGGAATCTTTCTTCGAGTGAGCTTCTCAATGAGAATGAAGAGAATTCTTCCTCCATCAAGCGCAGGAAAAGGGAGAATGTTAATCACCGCTAGGTTTACCGAGAGGAGCGCAACGAAGGAAAGGAAGGCGAGAATTCCGAGAGAACGCGCGTGCGACGTCTCTTTTGCTATCCCTACTGGACCTACGAGCGCCTTAATTGACTCTTCCCCAGTAACGAGCTTCCAGAATCCTTTCACCGTGCGTAGTGTCATATGATACGTTTCTCTCGCACCGAACCAGAGTGCTTGGGGCACGGTAAGATCCATCTTCCCTTCCATAATGGTGGAAAGCCCCAACATCTTTCTCCCCTCTATCTCTCTCGCTTGTAAATGGATGTCACGTAACTTCCCTTTTCGATAGGTGACGATTCCTATCTCATCATTGAGGTGACGCTGAACGAAGTCGTAAAATACTTTTTCGTCGCTACCGTGAAGGCGTTCCGGAAGAATGTGTTCGTCCTCAGAATAAAATTCCTTCACCTCATCAAACACTTGAATTCCCGCTTCGCTTGCAGGAGAATTTGGCAGAACGTGATTCACCACGAGACGTTGCGCTTCTACTCCACTCTCCGGCAACATACTCATCGGCACCCAATCGTGGAGAAAATAGAAAAATACGCTGAGAAGCATCCACGCGGTAAGAACATTGAAGATAACACCCCCCGAGAGAACGAGAATTTGTTTCCATGCAGGTTTTGTATGAAAACTTCCCTCATCGTCTTTTTCCGTTTCTTTCTCTTCACCGTCTCCTTCTGGTCCATTTTCACCGCGAATCTTTACGAATCCTCCAAACGGAACCCAATTGAGGGTAACGAGCGTCTCCTTCCAACGAAAGAGTTTCTTTGCCCTTGGAGGATAACCAAATCCGAACTCATCAACCTTTATTCCAAAAAGTTTCGCAAAGAGAAAATGTCCGAGTTCGTGGACGAACACGAGAAAGCCGAGGACGAGAATAAAAAGGAGAATAGTCATACGCCTTCTCTACACGGACATAATATCCTCCTCCTTCTTTTTAAAGATCTCTTCGAGCTCCTTATTCGCCTCATCAACAAGCTTCTGGAGCTCCTCCTTGAAGCGCTTCTTATCATCTTCCGCAAACTCGCCGCGCGCTTCCGCATCATCAATCTCCTTGAGTGTTTCTTGACGAATCGCGCGAACTCTCACGCGAGCGGATTCTAGCTTCTCTTTGATGAGTTTCACTAAGCTCTTCTTGCTCTCTTCAGTGAGTTGAGGGATATTCACAATCACACTCGTATCTCCTACAGAAACGGAAAATGGGAGCTTTGAATCAATGAGCGCTTTCTCAATTGCCTTCAACTGAGATTTATCCCACGGAGTAATGCGAAGTGTTCTCGCGTCATCCGTAGTAATTGACGCAATGTTGCGAATTGGCTGAAGCGCCCCATAGGAATCAATCTTGACGGAATCGAGGAGTGCAGGGTTTGCCCTCCCTGTGGAAATTTGCAAATACTCACTCTTGAGGTGTTCTGCAGTTTCTTTAAATTGTTCTTTTGCTTTTGAAAAATCAAACATACGTTTCTATTATACGAGAAAAATAATGTAATACAAAATGTTCTCATTCCTTTGCACAAGTTTCCAGTCTTTGATACACTCTCCGTATGAAGGTTACGGGAGTACTTAAATCTTAAATAAGAGGAAGACGAGGTTTTTCGAGTCCTCGTTTTTCTCTTTACTCTGGATTATGAAGAAGCGGAAACGACAAACAACAAAATACATATTCGTCGTAGGTGGCGTGATGTCAGGTGTAGGAAAAGGAATTACCTCCTCTTCCATAGGAAAGATTCTCCAGATGGCCGGATACCGCGTCTCTGCAGTGAAAATTGATCCCTACATTAATGTGGATGCAGGAACGCTCAATCCGATTGAACACGGAGAGACATTCGTTCTTGAGGATGGTCACGAAACAGATCAAGATATGGGAAACTATGAGCGTTTCCTGAACCAATCGCTCACACGAGAATCCTACATCACTACCGGATCAATTTATCAAAAAGTAATTCAAGATGAGCGCGCACTTCGTTATGATGGTAAAACGGTTTCTGTCGTCCCTCACATTCCTCTCGCAGTTATTGAACAGATACGAAAAGCTGCAAAAAAACAGGATGCGGAAATTATGGTCGTGGAAATTGGAGGAACAGTTGGAGAATACGAGAACATTCTCTTTCTTGAGGCTGCGAGAATGATGAAGCGAAAGCAGCCTGACGATGTGCTCTTTGTGCTTGTTTCCTACCTCCCTATTCCAAAGAATCTTGGAGAGATGAAGACGAAACCGACACAACAAGCAATCCGAACACTTCAAGAATCAGGGGTATTTCCCGACATCATCGTTGCGCGAGGAGAGAAGCCACTTGATATTCCTCGCAAGGAAAAGATTGCACAAGCATCGCTCCTCAATAGGGAGGATATTATCTCCGCACCTGACATTTCTTCTGTCTATGATATTCCAGAATACTTTATTCAAGAAAAGCTTGATCAACGAATACTCCATAAACTTCACATTAAGAAAAAGAGAAATAGAGAAGCACAAGAGGAGGTGAGGAAGTGGGAAACATTCACTCGATCTACGAAGAAACTTCGGGATGAGGTGCATATCGCGATTGTAGGAAAATACTTCTCCTCCGGAGACTTTGCCCTCACTGATGCATATGTTTCTGTCATTGAGGCACTCAAGTACGCAGGTTTTACAAACAAGGCGAAAGTCGTTCTCCACTGGTTTAACTCACGTGATTTTGAAACAGGAAAGCGAAAGGTAAATGAGTTAAAAAAGTATGACGGAATCCTTGTTCCTGGTGGTTTTGGAAATACAGGAATCGATGGGAAAGATATGGCGATTCGCTACGCGCGAGAATACACAATCCCATTCCTTGGACTCTGCCTCGGAATGCAACGCGCTGCAATTGAATTTGCGCGAAATGTGTGTGGAATAGAGAATGCAGAATCTGATGAGCGAAAAATACGAGGAAGCGCTCCTGTTATCACCACGATGGAAGATCAAAAGAAGTTCATTAAAGAAAAGAAGCTCGGAGGAAGTATGCGGCTTGGGGCATACCATGCACAGCTCACAAAAGGATCGCTTGCGAGGAAGGTATATAAACAAAATGAGATATCAGAAAGACATCGTCACCGCTATGAACTCAATCCTGAGTATGTCCCAATCCTTGAAGAACACGGAATGAGAGTGAGTGGGTGGTCGGTAGAAGGAAGGCTTCCGGAAATCATCGAGCTCGATAGGAAACTCCATCCATTCTTCATTGCAACGCAGTTTCATCCAGAGCTTCAAGCACGTCCACTCTCCCCTCACCCACTCTTCGTTGCATTTATCGGGGAGAGTCTCAAACGAAAGAAAAATTTACAAAAGAAAAAAGAGAAGTAAAATAGAGTTGCTTCTCAAGCGGGTATAGTTTAGTGGTAGAACGCGGCCTTGCCATGGCTGAGACGGGGGTTCGATTCCCCCTACCCGCACATTCTTTGGAACGTGTTTCAGTTCCTATTGACAATAATTCTTGAGGATTTACATTCATCAATGAGCAGTTACACCTTTTCCCAAGGTTTGTCATTTTCTCATCT
>JALVPH010000027.1 GCA_027031875.1 Candidatus Parcubacteria bacterium
TGCTTACTTCCGCAGTGAGGACATATTTTTCTGTTTTTTTAGAGACATCGTGTAATTTTTAGTGAAATTATCCTTATGTAATATAGCTATTTTAGCATATTCGGACCCACGTATTTACCATTATGCCCGCCTCCCAAAGAAACTGCTTTGCAATTCCTTCTGTCATTCCCAACTTGACCTGCCCCTCATACAGAACCTGTGTGAGGGGTTGGGAATCCAGTAAATGAGCCACACGCCCAAACAAACCAATTCGCTATCCAATCAAACCGCCCACTTCATCTAAACCACTTGTCATTCCCGCGAAGGCGGGAATCCAGTAAATGAACCACCTATCCAAACAAACCGCTTCGCTATCCATCAAACCTCCCACTTCATCTAAACCGCTTGTCATCCCGCACTTGATGCGGGATCCAGTAATAATGCATTCCTGCCTGTGTCGCAGGAATTCCTTTTTCGTGTCATTTTCCACTTATCATCCAGTCATCCTCAACCCACCACCTCGTCATTCCCAATTTACTGCTTCGTCGGTGACACCACTTTTGCAATTTGTTCCAATATACAACTTTTAAAGTGAGTGCGCCCCAACTTTCATTCATCACCTAACACAAAAGAGCAAAAGTGGTGTCACCCCAGGAGTACCACCACCAACACTAACAAGGTAAACATGGTGCTTGCTCTCTAGATTTCCGTTGATAAGGTGTTTTTTATCATCTTAAAAAAGAAGCTCAATGAGCTTCTTTTTTGATGATATCTTGTTCTCCGCGCTTCACGTCGAAGCGATGAGGTTCATCGTCGAGGTGAAGCGTGAGTTGAGGAAACGCATCCTGTAAAGCTTTCGCCATTTTTCGCGCAACCACAACGAGTGTTGGATGTACGAAACGCGTGGCGCGAAGCTCCACGAGATACACGAGCGCACTCAATCCACCGGTAAGGCGATTGGAGACGCGGTATCCCATCGGGAGGTAGTATTGCATCTCCTCCTTTGAGAGTCCAAGCGAATGAATCGCTTCTCTCTGCTCCTTGAGCAATACCCCCGCGTCTCGTCGGATGTCTTCTGGGAGCTCTGAGAGGTACCACTCTTCAAAACCAAGTTCATCGGTGAGGAGCGGCATCCGCTGCACCACTGCGCGATGACGCTGAATGTCACGGAACGAACCGAAGTCGAGCAGAAACTCGAAACGAATCCCATTCTTCTCATTAAGCCACTTTGGTAGTTCCGTTTTTGCTGGACGATTGCGTAGAAGCTCCTCAGGAACATCATTGAGCGAAATGTGTTCCAATCCACCCACTGCGAACAGAGGAGATGAGGGGTTATGGTAATAGTAATGTTTCATTACCATCTCGTTATACTCCTCAGTTGCAGGATAGCACTTGTGCCCGAAAGAGTGAGGGTAAGCCTCATTGAGTGCGTCCTCAATGAGCTCCGCGATTTTCCTCACTTCTTTGAGTGGGTGGTGTCGCAAGAGCATCAACTTATCCGCAGCTTGGCGGAGGTTTGTGTGCCATGCGACATTGGTTGTTGCTCCTGCTGGGAGGAATGCACGTATAATATCAAACGCGCGTGCATTAATCGCTTTCTCGTAGATCTTCTCATTCTCTTCCTCCTGCCGAGGAAATCGCTTTTTGAGCGATTCCACAAGGAAGGGAAGTTTTCCTACATAGAAAGCCCTCCACTTCTCGAGGATAAGGTCTCCTTCGTCTGTTCCGATGATATTAAGAAATCGTTGTGTCGCGAAATCGATGTAACGCGTAGACGATTCCTGTCCGGAATAGAGAGGCCAATCCTGTATCGCCTTTGCGGCGAGCATGGAGATTCCCTCTATGAAGATTGTCGTATCTCCATTGTCGCCGATGGACTTGTGTCCGTAACCGACGTAGAAGGTCTCCATAAATTTCCCCGACCCTTTCTCCTCTAAGGTTTTGAGGTGAGCACGGATACCGCCAAGCGAACGTGAGTGCAGTGCTTGCAACATCGCTTCCGCTTCCGCTCCAATTTCGGAGCCTCGATTGAGTACGAGAACAAAGATTCCATCTTTTTCTCGTGTAATGTGGTGTGTTTCCATATGCATTTTATTTTAAGGGTTTCTGCGAAAAATAGCAAAGAAAGAGCTGTCAATGGATGTTATCAATTAGCCACAGCGGTGTTGCTGACTACATCAATAGTCATTGGTTGATATTTCATCGGATTTCCGCTAGTGTCTATGCTCGCGTAGGTGGGTATGGGAATGAAAGGTGTTTTTCCTGTCATTTCGCACTCGCCTGCCGGTAGGCAGGTGCGGAATCAAGTAAAACAACCATAGATGGGAATCTAGGATTATCGTATTTATTCCACACAAAATACCCCGAGCGTAAGCTCGGGGTAGTTCATTTTTATTGATAGGAGAGTATGCTATACTTCTCCATATGGACTTTCTTGAGATACTCGTCCGAAAAGGATTGATTCACCACTCACAATTAGATGAAATTATCGATCGTTCTGCAAAGGAAGATATTTCTGTTGAAAGAATTCTCCAAGAAATGGGAATTCCAGAAAGGGAACTATTAAAAGCGAAGAGTGAATACTATGGGGTTCCAATGAAGGAGATTGATTATGAAAAAGTCGACTCAGATATCATACGAATCATTCCAGAAGAATCAGCAAAGATATACAAGATGATTCCAATTGGAAAGACAGAAGATGGAATTCTTGAGGTAGGAATGGTTGATCCTCGAAATATTGAATCTCAGAATGCACTTCGCTTCATTACTGCAGAATCAGGACTGCCTTATAAAATTTACGTTCTCACAGAAGAAGGATTTGAAAAACTCTTCAAAAAGTATCGTGACCTTACGAATGAGATAAAAGAAGTCCTAGATGATATTGACGAGGATGGAGCTGGGCGAATTGTTGATTTTGATGATCTTGGAGGAAAAACAGAAGAGAAAAAGGATGATACAGGAGAGACCGTTATTCATGAGGATGCTCCTATCACGAAGATGGTTGCATCCATCGTGAAGAAGGCAGTACGAGAAGGAGTGTCAGATATCCATATGGATCCTACAGAAAAAGTAGTGAGAATTCGTTACCGTATTGATGGAGAATTACAGACTTACCTTGAAATTCCGAAATCTGCACACAGCGCGATTGTCGCGCGTGTGAAGGTAATGACGAAAACGATGAAACTTGATGAGAAGCGGAAACCACAAGATGGACGTTTTCAGGCATTTATTGATGGAAGAAAAATTGCATTCCGTGTCTCCATCTTACCGACGTTTTACGGAGAAAAAGTAGTGATTCGTATTCTCGATGCAGAGCGAGGAATTCGTAAGCTCTCAAGTCTTGGACTTAGTGAACAGCAGGAGGCAATGATTCGAAAAGCGATTGCACGACCACACGGCCTCATCCTCATCACAGGACCTACCGGATCTGGAAAGACGACGACACTCTACTCGATGCTCGGGGAGGTTGATCGAGAGCATAAGAATGTCGTTTCTCTCGAAGACCCGATTGAGTATCAATTTCCAGGAGTAAACCAGTCGCAAGTGCGTGCAGATATTGGATACACCTTTGCGACAGGGTTGCGTGCAATTGTGCGTCAAGACCCTGACATCATCATGGTGGGGGAGATTCGTGATAAGGAAACTGCAAACCTTGCAATTCAGGCAGCATTAACTGGGCACCTCGTATTTGCAACATTGCACACGAACAGCTCATTTGGAATCATTCCTCGTCTCGTGGATATGGGGGTAGATGAGTATCTCATCGCACCGACGCTCATTCTTGGTGTTGCACAGCGTCTCTTGAAGAAGATTGCGCCAGGAGCGAAAGTTCCACTCGAGGATGTAGAACTTGAGAGTGCCCGCAAAATGATCGAGAAGCAGTTTGAAGATTTACCAGAGCAGTATAAAGAGAAGCTCCATTTGGAGAGAACCCCTTATGAGGCAAAACCAACAGAGGAGTTTCCAACAGGAATGAAAGGGCGAGAAGCCATCCTTGAGATGTTTGAAGTTGATAAGACGATGCAGCGGATTATTTTGGAAAATCCTACTGAGCTTGCTATCTACAGTGAAGCACGAAAGAAGGGAATGATTACGCTTAAGGAGGCAGCAATTCTTAAGAGTATGGATGGAATCATTCCGTTCAGAGAGATTAACAACTTATTCTAACTTGGTACATAAGAAAAAAAGTATGAAAGATTATAAGGAACTACTACATAGAATTATGCTTGTTCTTGAGCGGGAGAATGCTTCTGACCTTCATCTCGCTCCCGAGCGAAAGCCTATTATGCGTGTCGATGGGGCACTCATTACGATGGAGAATGAAGAGGTACTTACGAAGAAAGATACTTTTGGTATTTTAAAGGAGATTGTTGATGATGCGAAATTAGAAAAAATAATGAATGCAGAAGAGATTGACTTTGCGTATGAGTACGAGGGTCATATCCGTCTTCGTGCGACTGCATATGTCCAGATGAAGGGAATCAACCTTGCCTTCCGTGTGATTCAGGGAGTGCGGGAGCTTGAGGAACTGAACCTCCCCCCCATTCTCGGAGATTTTACGAGAAAGTCACAAGGTCTCTTCCTCGTGGTGGGCCCTGTAGGGCAGGGAAAGTCGACCACAATGGCTGCGATGATTCAAAAAATTAATCACGAACGAAGGGAACATATTGTGACGATTGAAAATCCAATTGAGTATGTGTTCGAAGATGATCTCTCTATTATTGATCAACGGGAAGTAGGAACAGATACGAAGAGTTTTGAAACTGCGTTGAAAGCACTCTTCCGTGAAGATATGAACGTGATTATGGTAGGAGAAATGCGGAACCCAGAAACAATTTCTACTGTGGTAACTGCAGCAGAAACAGGACACTTGGTATTTTCTACCCTTCACACAAATTCTGCATCGCAGACAATTGATCGCATTATTGACTCTTTCCCTGCAAATCAACAGAATCAGGTACGCACTCAGCTTGCGGGATCTCTCCTCGGAATCTTTTCCCAGCGTCTTCTTAGAAGTTTGAAAGGAGGGCTCGTTCCTGCGTATGAGTTGATGATTAACAACAAAGCGACTGCAAACCTCATTCGTGAAGGGAGAACACACGAAATCGATACAGTGATTGAGACGAGTTTAGAAGAGGGGATGATTGATATGAATCGATCTCTTGTAGAACTCGTGAGAGCAGGGCACATTAGTCCAGAAGACGCATTTCGCCACTCACTCAATCCACGATTACTCGAATCTATGCTATAATATCCGCGTATGCTTTTTAACTATAAAGTTGTTGATAAAGATGGAAAGGAACAGCGAGGACAGATCGAGTCTGCAAATATAGACTTGGCGACTTCCACCCTCCAGAGGAGAGGATTCATTGTGACCTCTATCACTCCAAGTGAAAAGAAAGGATTCCTCCAAGGAGAACTCCCATTCTTTAATAGAGCGAAGATGAAAGACATCGTTCTGATGTCAAAGCAAGCGGCGACACTTTTTGAAGCACAGGTTTCCGCAGTGAAGATTTTTGAGCTCCTTGGGAGTAATTCAGAATCAAAAACCCTTAAGAGAGCACTCCTTCAAATTGCAGATGATATCCGTGGAGGAACTTCCATCTCAGGGGCAATGGCAAAACAACCAGAAATCTTCTCAACATTTTATGTGAGTATGA
>JALVPH010000028.1 GCA_027031875.1 Candidatus Parcubacteria bacterium
TACGTCTTTATGATTTCTTTTGGTTCCACCCTCATATGTGATGTATATCTCTTTTACGAGAAAGTGTCACATATGTGGTGAAGTATTAAGCACTTCTCCTAGTAAAAATTTCCATTCCTATCTACGCCCACCACAAAAGCATCTCCATAGCTATATGTATGCCCATTACAAAGAGTAATTCCATCATTTGGATTACTTGAAGTTTCCTTATTATAAATGAGTAAATAGGACTGTCCTTTGCAATAGCTAGAACTCATATGGCCGAGATAGAGATAACTATACCCTCCTACACTTGCAGATTTTTCTTCATTTATAGGGTCAACTGGAATATCTGCCCCTAACAAAGCACTTAAACTATTCCACTCAGCTGGTTTATAACTATGTACCCAATTCGTCGTCGGATACTTTCCATGATCTACATAGTAATTCTCCAAAGCTGTTTGGATAGTATGAATATCCCGTTCTCTCCGTGCATCCCTTGCCTTTGCTTGCGCCTTGTTCAAAGAGGAAAGGATAATCGTTGCAAGTACTCCAATAATAGCGATAACAACGAGGAGTTCAATGAGGGTAAAACCTTTGGTGTTTTGTTCTCTCTTTTTCATATAGAGAAGTATAGCAATATTCAAAAAAAAAGCATTATACCCATTTCGGAGACCTAAAACACTTATTCTAGCCTTTAAAATAAGTTTGTTTTAGGAGTTAGTTAATTTTAAAATTAACTAATGACGAAAAGACACATAAAATGTCCACACTGTGGATCATCAAAAACAACTAAAAAAGGTAAAAGTAGACACAAACAACAATACTACTGTAAGGATTGTAAAAGAAAATTCTTAAGTAAGAAGAGAAAGAAACTACACACAATCAAAAAGATTCTAGAAGAGTATATCTTTCACAAACAAAGTTACAGAGAACTTAAAGAAAGATATGGGTATTCAAAACAGAGACTCCATAAAACTCTGGAGAATTATCAAATGAACTACCCCGATGCAAGCATCGGGGAATTAGACCGAGGGGATTAAAACAATAATACCAATAAAAAGAAAAATTTTCTTCATAATTGTTAACATTACAGCAATAAACTTTACACCTTCAGTGTATGAACACGTTCGATAGAAAGTATATGTCGCTGCAAATTGAGAAATTGGAGAAGACCCTTCACAAGCAACAGAGCGTAAGCTCTGTTGCTCGAGAACTGAACGTTTCAAGGCAGACAGTTCATACGTGGTTGAATAGGTATAAACGGTTTGGGAGTGAAGGATTGTTACGGAAAAAGAGGAAGAGAGGGTATCGAGCACATAATAGAACACCAGAAGAAGTAGAACAGGTTGTCATACAGCTTGCACAGAAGTATTGGAACGATGGAGTACATACACTCGCAGATTACCTTCAGTATGAACATAATCTTACACTCAATCCCTCTACCATCTACAGAATTCTAAAGAGGAATGAGGTACGATATACCACAGATTACCCTCATACTCAGAAGCGATGGAAGAAACAACTCTACGCTCATGAAATACCGGGGAAAGAGGTACAGGTGGATACAACGTATCCTTTTGGCTACAAACAAGGACAGGTTATCTACACAGCAATTGATGATGCAACACGGTGGGTCTTCCTCTATCGTTACGATACCGCAAATCAAGAAAACACCTTGGATTTCTTAGAGAAGTTACGAATACATGCACCCTTTCCCATACAGAAAATCAGAACCGATCAGGGTTCTGAATTTCGTGGTCTACAAGTGAAAGCATACCTTGCACAGCATCGTATTGAACATCGACTCAATACTCCTTACTGTCCAGAAGAGAATGGAAAGATTGAACGCTTCCATAGAACCTTAAACGAGAAGTGTTTACGTTTCGGTTTCAATCCTCGTATGTCTCATGATGTATTTCAATACAAGTTAGAGTTATTCCTCCATTACTACAACTTCAAGAGAAAACATAGAGGATTAGGAATGAATGGACGTACTCCTTTTGAGAAGTTGAGAGAGTTATCCACTGTCAACTTGACGCTGCAATGTTACATAATGTTACTTACTATAGCAGATGTTGTACAATTAAGTAAATAGACATTACATAGAACGTGTAGTTTAAAAAAACACCTTATCGGTGTCTATTGGCGTTGCATATCAAGCGAGGTAATAAAAGTAGTCATCTCGGGACGTTCGTGGTAGCGACGCGAAACCTCATTCCAATCTAACACCGCCCAGAAATCGTGAGCATAGTTTACACGATGGTTTTGATGCTTGAGATAGTAGGCATGTTCCCAAAGATCTAACCCTAGGAGCGGGTATCCTCTCTTCTCTACATCATTCATAAGGGGATTGTCTTGAAGTGAAGTATTTGTGATTGCAAGATTTCCCTCATCATCGACGATGAGCCAGGTCCATCCGGACCCAAAGAGTTCCAATGCACTCTTTGTGAATTCTGCCTTAAAATCATCGAGTGAACCAAAGGTGCTCACAATTTTTTCCATCAAGTCAGGGCTTGGTGTGGACATTGTGTCGTTGAGGAGCGTCCAAAACATCGTGTGATTGTAGTGACCTCCCGCATTGTTTCGTACGAGAGCGGTAAGCTCACTTGCTTTCTCAAACAGATCTTCAATACGCTCTGTATCAATTCCTGATTCTACGAGTCCGCGATTGAGATTCTCTACATACTTCTTGTGGTGCCCTTGGTGGTGCACGCGCATCGTCGCCTCGTCAATGTAGGGCTCGAATGCGTTATATGGTTTTTTCAAATTTGGTAATACAAACATACACTATGAGTATACCATATATCTTCAAAGAGTTGTAAGAATCTCCGGCCCGTTCTCTGTAATCGCAACCGTATGTTCCACATGAGCAGATAGGGAGCCATCTGCGGTGCGAACGGTGTACCCATCGTCTTCAAAAATAACCCTCCATGTTCCAAGGGTAAACATTGGCTCAATTGCAATAACCATTCCCTCTTTCAACTCTGCTCCTGTCCCTGGTTTTCCATAGTTGGGAACGTATGGGTCTTCGTGAATCTTCACCCCAACCCCATGTCCAGAGAGATCGCGGATGTTTCCATATCTCCCCTTATTAAATAATTCAATTGCATAACCAATGTCTCCGATATGATTTCCTACCTGCGCAGCCTCAATTCCATGCGCGAGTGCTTCATAGGTATCATAGACAAGCTGTTTCGCTTCCTTTGACACATTTCCCAGCATAATCGTTCGTGCAGCATCCGTGTAGAGTCCTTTATACTTCACTCCAAAATCGATGGACACAATATCTCCATCTTGGAACACCATTTCATCAGTAGGAATTCCATGAACGATGACATCATTGATGGATACACAGAGACTCGCAGGGTAACGAGGGTAGCTCGCATCAGGACGATAGTTGAGGAAGGCAGGTTCCCCACCAAGCTCTCGCACCATACGCTCTGCTTCATTATTGAGTTCTTTTGCGGTCATTCCGATACGAATGAATTGCTCGAGGTGATTGAGAATGCGTGCATGTATGTTCCCTGCTTCTCGCAGGATTTCTATTTGTTCTGGTGTTTTAATAATAATTGCCATATGCGCATCATACCTTTTCTCGATAAAAGAAAAAGGTGATTGAAAAAACAAAAATGAGTTAGGAATAGGAAAGTGGAAAAGAAAAAGAGGAGATGGACTAACAGAAGAAAAAACTTGGAACTACGTATTATGATATTATATATAATATCATAATATGTAGATCTCATATTTCTTCGCACAACAAACTGCTCCGGTGATGCACGTATTTGAGCTTCTTTAAGAAAACGAAAATGGGTTAATCTGTGTGAGTGGTTACGCTTTTGGATTCCTAACCTACCTATTGGGAGAGCAGGATGAATACGGCAGAACAAGGAGAAAAAGGATTCCTGCTTCCTTCACAGGAATACATGACTACTAAATCCCCGGCCTACCGGCAGATAGGTCGGAGTCGGAAATGGTCCCTCACACAGTTTCTGTATAATGGATTCTGGATTCCGGATCAAGTCCGGAATGACAGGTAGTTTGTTGTGCGCAAGTGGTTCAATAAGTAACAACGTGGTTTATCTGCATAGATGGTTATATTCCTGGGGTGGCACCACTTTTGCAGCTTAATCCCAATTATGTTTCCTAAAGTAATTGAGCATTTACTTTTGCAAATCACTTAATACAAAATAGCAAAAGTGGTGTCACCGACAAAAGAAACTGCTTTGTAGTTTCTTTTGAAGAGCGGGCGGGTGCGTAATTTTACGCACCCGCCCGCTCTTCTCTTAATGGATAATGGAAACAAAACCATCTACTCCACCATCTCTCCTCTATTCAATAACCGTCCCCTTAAACTCCTCTCCTTGAAGGTAGTGTTCTAAATTTTCTAGTGACGCCCCAAGGATGGCAACTCTTATCCCTAACTTCTGTGCACGCTCTGATGCAATTGGGTCAAAAGGAACAGAAAGCCCTGGCGTCCATTCACGCGGGATGAGCGAACGATACACATCCCATGTGAGTGAGGTGAACTTCTTCGCATCAGGATACTTTCTCGGATCTTTGTCATACACGTAATCTGTATTGGAGAAGTTAATAATCTCTTTTGCACCGAGACGTTCCGCGAAGAGCACCGCATCAGTATCGGACGAAAATCCTGGCTCGTGTGCTCCCACAATAAAAAGACTCTCGGAGAAATCACGAAAGTCTTCTGGTTGTTCGAGCACCTTTGGATGAGGAGAGAGGTCAAGAAAAGCCCTCAATACGAGCTCCGCATTGAGGAGGAGTGATTTAATCCCCACCCAATCAAGATCTTCTTTCGTTACGTGAGGAAACTCGCGAAGTGCGGATTGGTACACACGCGCAGTTTTTCCACCACCGATCACGAGCGCGACTTTCATTCCTCTCCCATTGATGAGCTTCTCTACTATCCCCTTCAATCTTTTCATAAAGGAGACGTCAATACTATCTGGAACGAGGAGGGATCCTCCCACCGCAATGATGATTGTGTTTGTATCTCTCTCTTTACTCATAGTTGTTATAGCTCAATATTACTTCCCTCAATGAGGTTCACAATATCTTTATGGATTTCCTCCACAGAGCGTTCTCCATCCACTTCAATTACGCGATACTGAGACTGTCGACTTAGATACTCAAGTACAGGGATTGTGTTTGCGTTATACCATGCAATTCTTCGTTCGATGATTTCAAGCTCTGCGTCATCAGAACGACCGCGGGAGAGGAGCCGTTCCCTCACTGTGTCGGCAGATACTTTGAGATGGATAACTTTTACAAGTCCTCTCTTGTAGAAGTCCATCGCAGAATGGAGCGTGAGTGCCTGGCTGATGGTGCGGGGGAACCCGTCAATGATGAGCGTCTTATCCGCAGTGAGGTACTTCACAAACTCGTCCACAAGTAACCACTCAGTGATGAAGTCTGGGGCGAGGTCTCCCCGCGCAATAACACTTCGCATCAACTCACTCGTATAC
>JALVPH010000029.1 GCA_027031875.1 Candidatus Parcubacteria bacterium
GTCTTTGAGCGCGCGATATGCACCTTTCTTTTTGATAGTTCTTAATCCTCTCGCAGAAATTTTGAGGATGAATGTTGTATCGAGTTCTGGGACATATACGCGAACCTTTTGGAGATTTGGATAACGACGACGCTTTCCTGTTGGATTAAACTCAGTTGCACGCGTTCTGTTTGAGTACCCTCCTCCTACACGGGATCGTTTTTTAGTTATCTGACAAGTACGTGACATAGTATCTTTTATCTTTTTACTCTGAACAAGTGCTTTGTAATGTAGCATACATCACTTTTTTTACAAGTTCTCTATTGATACTCTCTCTACTTTCGTTATACTCCGGCGTATGGAAACACTTATTTTTATTGTCGTTCTTCTCTTTTCTGTGATTGCACATGAGTTAGCGCATGGATATATGGCAGAAAAGCTTGGAGATCCAACCGCGCGTCTTGCTGGGCGCTTCACGATTAACCCGCTCGCGCACCTTGATATGTTTGGGTCAGTTATCCTTCCTTTTTTCCTTATTATCACACATGCACCTTTCCTCGTGGGGTGGGCGAAACCGGTTCCTATTAACCCGCAGAATTTTAGAAACAAGAAGTGGGGAGGAGCGCTTGTCGCACTCGCGGGACCAGCTACGAACATTGCAATCGCGATTGTATTTTCTCTCCTATTCCACCTCGTTTCAACAACTTCTTCAGTTGCACCAATATTCGTTGCGATCGTTGCAACAAACATTGCGCTTGCGGTGTTTAACCTCATTCCAATTCCTCCACTTGATGGACACCACATTCTCTTCGCGCTCCTCGGACGTCACGCATGGAAAGTAAAGTATTTTCTCCGCAAGTATTCACTCATCATCCTTATTATCTTTATTATGTATGGATGGAAACTTGTGAGTCCTCTCGTCATCTCACTTGTGAATATTCTCCTTTCATGAAAAAAGAGAGATTACAGAGTATCTCTCTTTTTTAGTTCAAGAATTTTTTCTTCATAATAGGAAATATTATGTTATGTATCTATACCCAAGTACTGCGATTCCTCCAATAATAAAGCTTGTGATAAATGGATTAGGAGCGAATAAAAAGATGAGAATAAGGATTGGAAGGATAATTACTCTTGATACCCTAAAAGCATTTTCCTTGATAATTGTAAATTCGAGATAGTTTGGTGATTCTTCTGTAAGTTCATAAATCCGCGCAACAAAAGGAACCATAATTGCTTTTTGCCCTATAGATTTTAATGAGTCAAAGAGGATAATTTTTTGCATACTTTGTGAGAAAATCCTCAAGGTAAAGAAGAGAGAATAGAAGTAACTCACATAAGTAATAATACGTTTCTTATTAAATGAGTCACTTATCTTCCCAAAGATATAGTAAACAAGAATAGAAACAATACTCGTAATTGATACCACAACCCCTGTTTTTTCTAGATTTTGTACAGTAAGGAGGATGAAAATAGGCCACAGAATAAAATCGATGACGTGTTCGATTCCGTATGCGCTAAAACTGATAAAATCCCCAAAATACTCTTTCCTCTTTATATAGGAAAATATTCTCCTAATAGATCGTGATTTGATTTTATGTTATCGATGAATACAAACGGAATGAAACTCAACACGATAAAGAGTGAGCTTATAAGGAAGAGGGTTGAAAAGTTTATCTCGGCAATAAGACCACCTATGAACGGAGTTGCTGCTCCTGCAATCATCATAAGGATGTTGAGAACAGCAATCTCGGTACCACGCTTTCTTTTATCTGATTTTTGGACGAAGATATTGTGATAGCTCACGTAGAAAAGAAAATCTGCTACCGCCAACGATATTGGGGTTATGAAAAAGAGCGATGGGTGTGTAGAAATAGTATTAAGGAAAAGGTAAGAGGAAAGAAGTATGGGGACTGAAATTAAGATTCCAGATTTATACCCTGTTTTGCTTAGAATCTTTCCTCCAATAAGGGAAAATGCAATAAAAGAAACTGATTGGATTAGGAAAAATAAGAGAATTAACACAATTGAGTACCCTATCTTGTAGAGATAGAGGGGGATAAATATTCCCACAAGACCGAGCCCTATTCTTCTTAAGAGGACACGAGGTAGATTTTATTAAGGTTGTTATACTTTATATACTGGTAAAGTGTATGTTGCATAGAGATTTTTACTTTCCTATATATTGTTGATAACCAATTTCTTTCTTTCCCTCTGGAATCACGCGTTCAATAATAAACTTTCCCTCCTCGAATCGTGCTTTTGTTACCTTAATACGTTTTCCGTTTTCATCAAAAAAGAATACCCCAGGCCAACCATAGTATGCCCGATACTTCCTCCATCGTGTAGTATCATCATCGTGAGTGATGTCTCCGTCACTTTTCTGAATTTTTTTGCAGTAAGTCGCCTGAGATTCCTCTTGTTCTTGTTCAGCAATTTCTCCGTTGAGGTAAGGTTCAATCGTCTCTGCGAGGAGTTTTCCTCCGTCGCGTGCGAGGAGTTCAAAGAGTTCCGGTTTCGTTACTTCATCGTTGAGTGGAACAATACTCTGTGTGAGAATCGGTCCCGCATCCATCTTTAATACCATTTTCATAATGGTAGACCCTGTAAACTCATCTCCATTGAGGATTGCTGATTCGATTGGAGATGCTCCTCGATAGAGCGGGAGGAGGGAAGCGTGCACGTTGAGAACTCCGTGTTTTGGAATATCAAGTATTTCTTGTGAGAGGATGTATCCGTAGGATGCGACAATAAAGAGATCATCACCTCTCTCTTTTAATATTTCTATTGCTTCCTTTGGGTGTGATACCTGGAGAACAGGGATACCATTCTCTTCACCCCATACTTTCACTGGGGGAGGGGTGAGGATATGTTTTCTCCCGACAGGTTTGTCCGGTGCAGTTACGATGAGAGAGGGGAGATACCCTGCGCTCTTAAGCTCATCGAGCACGATGCGTGCGAACTCTGGTGTCCCGAAAAAAGTAAACTGTGGTTTATTCATAGGCGTGAGTATAACAGAAAAGCGGGTGGGTGCGTAGATTACGCACCCGCCCGCTTTCCAAAACTCTAGAATATAACCACTTATGTAAATAAACAACTTTGTTACTCATACTCATTCAAGCACTCTTATATTTACCCCATGTCATTCCGTACTTGATACGGAATTCAGTAGTGTAAACACAAACAAATCACCTTGTTATTTAATAGATTTCCTACTTACATATACCACCTGTCATTCCCGTGAAAACGGGAATCCAGAGTGTAAATACTTTGTTTCTTCTTATTTGAGTAAGTGGTTATTACTGGATTCCCAATCAAGTTGGGAATGACGAAGTGCGAAAGCACTTCGTCTAGTAAACGACCGCCGGACCGGACCTCAGTCCGGCGGTCGTTTATTTACTTACGTGCAAGGTCTCCAACCCACACAAATTCCCATGGCTCAGGGTCTGGGCCCTGATGCTCTTCTCCCTCGGGATAGCTTGGAAGAAATCCGTACTTTTTAGGAAGGGCAAAATCATCTTTAGCAAGGATGGCGTAGCATTTGCTTTCCCCGAATGGTCCTAACGTTCCTCCCTCTCCACATACGAAATCGAATGCATGCCCTGTGTGGTGTTTTGAGTAACCAGGAATAGAGCTTCGTGAGAGCACGTTCTCTATCTCTCTGTCCAATTTTCCACTAAGAACATTTTCCTTCGAAAGAGTGTCTCCAAGTTTTGAACGAAGGATTGTTCGTTGACGAGAGGGACTCCTATACCCAGATATGATTCCAAGTTTTAATCCTCGTTTTGCAACTTCTTTGAAAAGATTTTCTAAATCATGGACACACTCCTTTGCAACATACTTTCCTTTAAAGAGGATGAGATCATTTTTTGGAATTACTTTATGAAGTTTGTATCCTCTCTTTTTTGCTTTCTCCCTAATATAATTATCTATTTTCGCGTCGCCATAAATGATTAAATCTTGCTCGTTTGGATAGGAGCAAGGAAGCTGTTGTTCAAATTGTTGAAAGAGGATGCGGGGAGAGACATTTTTTTCTTCCTTATCTTTTCCTGTCAGTATTCTTGCGGAGTGAGTGGAGTCTTTCTCCTTCCCAGCAAAGTGTTTCCCCACATATACCTCCTGTTTAAAGAAGGGAGCTGCTGTTCTCTGTTTTTGCGAAATGCGGGTCGTTGCACCTCCTAAATGGGGTACGTTCTCTCTATCGTAGAGCTGGTTTTCTTCTGCTTTGAGTGAGTGTATCTTTGATATGAAACGGAACCCCATTCCAATCCAAAGGATGAGGAATCCAGCAATGAGTAAAATCTTCCTCCTCATACGTCTCTTCTTTGTCTTTCTATCTCCTTCTTGAGGAGAGAAGAAATTCGCTTTCCAATAGCACGCATATCACGTTTTCCTTTCCCTTTCGTTGTTTCCATCGCAGTTCCAATGCGAATTCCAGATGGGTTAAATGACGATCGCGTGTCAAAAGGGATTGTGTTCATATTCACAATAATCCCATGTGCTTCAAGAAGTGTCGCTGCTTCTTTTCCTGGAATTCCCTTTCCATCCATCCACGTGTCTACGAGGAGGAGGTGGTTATCAGTTCCTCCTGAAATAACGCGCCATCCCTCGGATGAGAGTGTTTCAGCGAGCGTTTTGGCGTTCTCAACAACTGCTTTTCCATAGGATTTAAACCTTCTGCTTTGTGCTTCTTTGAGTGCAACCGCAATCCCTGCAATTGCATTCATATGAGGGCCACCTTGAAGACCAGGGAATACAGTCTTTTGAATTTTTTCAAAGAGCTGTTCTCCTGTTTTACTTTTCTTTCGTGCGAAGATGAGGTCTCCTCGCGGACCACGAAGTGTTTTGTGCGTTGTTGTAGTAACCACATCTGCGTAGCGGAAGGGGGAGGGGTGAGCTTCGCTCGCAATGAGCCCTGCGATATGAGACATATCAACCATAAGGAGTGCTCCTACTTCATCAGCGATTGAGCGAAATTTCCTCCATTGAATGATACGAGGGTAAGCGGTGTATCCAGCGATGATGAGTGCTGGCTTCTCTTTCTTTGCGAGCTTACGAATTGTTTCATAATTGAGCGTTTCGGTATGCGAATCAACCGTGTACGCGACTTGTTTCCACAACTTTCCTGTGAGAGATGCGGGATGTCCGTGAGTGAAGGGCCCGCCGGGGGAGAGTTTCATTCCCATGATTTTTTCTCCAAGAGGGACGAGTGCGTGGAGCACTGCGAGGTTCGCAGGTGAGCCGCTGTAGGGCTGCACATTGGCGTGCTCGGCCCCAAAGAGTTCCTTGGCCCGATCGATCGCCAGGCTCTCGATCGGATCGACAAAATCCATGCCCTCGTAGTAGCGACGGCCCGGGTAGCCCTCGGAGTACTTGTTGGCGAGGACCGACCCGGACGCCTCCATCATCGCGTACGACACGAAGTTCTCCGATGCGATGAGCTGGATGTGGGTCCGCTGGCGCTCGGCATCCTTGCCGATGAGG
>JALVPH010000030.1 GCA_027031875.1 Candidatus Parcubacteria bacterium
CCACAGCCCTCACACAGAATCTGTGCGAGGGGTTGACAACTCTCTCTCTGATAAGTTAATAACAAATTTAAAAAAATTAAAACTATGAAAAAACTATTTTTCGCCCTCATCGGGCTTAGTCTGTTGTTCACATCCTGCTCGGATGTGGATACAAACGCTCCGTCTCTTTTTTATGCGGAGCGAATTGATGCTAACACCGCTGTTATCCATAACGGCACCATGAAAGACACCATTCAAATTGGTAATACTTTTGAAACCAAAGTTGAGAAAGATTTATCAAAAGTTGAGCTAGGGAAAGGTATCGTTTTGGTTCCTGAAAATGATGGAGGGTATGAAGCTGTAGGAGTAAGAAAAATGGAAGCCTTGGAAGATGGGTTCGGTACTGGAGTATTTGTTGGGGTGGTGATTATGTTTATAATATTCGGTTTAATCGTCTCTATTTTTGGTGATTGACAAAACGAAAAAACAAAAAAAACAGAGTATCTCTACTCTGTTTTCTTTTTCTATCTAGCGTCCTTTTCTTTCTTTGCTTTCTTCTTCTTTGGTTTTGCTTCTTGTGCCTTTGCCATTCGTGCGCGGAATTTCTCTGCGCGTCCTGCAGTATCAAGTCGCTTTTCTGTTCCCGTGTAGAATGGGTGAGAAGCAGATGAAATTTCTACTCGTGCGAGAGGATACTCTTTTCCTTCATAGGTTCCAGTTTCCTGTGTTTCTATTGTGGAGTAGATGAGAAACTCTTCACCACTCGCATTGTCGTGAAAGATTACAAGACGATAATTTGTCGGATGAATATCTGTTTTCATAACGAGAGAGATAGTAGCATAAGGGGGAGAAAGAGCAAGGTTTTCACTTCAAAAAAATGGCACATCTGTTATGATACCAGCGTCGCCACCTTAGCTCAGTTGGTAGAGCAACGCACTCGTAACGCGTAGGTCGTCGGTTCGAGTCCGACAGGTGGCTCAGCGTACACTCTGCTTCATAATCCTTGCAATATCACGCTTCACTGCACGATCGCGAAGCGTTTTTCTTTTGTCTGCCTTCTTCTTTCCGCGTGCGAGTGCAATGTCCATTTTTAGGTATCTTCCCTGTGTATGAATATCGAGAGGAATGAGTGTGAGTCCCTTCTGTTTAAGTTCTTGCTGGAGCTTCTCTATCTCTTTCTTGTGGAGGAGGAGTTTTCGCGGGCGATAGGGGTCCTTCTCACCCATCCCTTTATTTTCTGCTTGGTAGGGATGAATATGTGCGGATACGAGAAAAAAAGCATTGTCCTTTGGTTGAAAACGAATGTAGGATTCAGTGAGAGATCCTTTTTTTTCGCGGAGTGATTTTACTTCCCAGCCCTTAAGTTTAATACCTGCTTCAAGCGTATCGAGAATTTCATAGTTAAACCGTGCTTTTTTATTATTGAGGAGTACTGCCATCACGGCTAAGTATAGCAGGATTTCTCTTTTTATAAAAAAGAGGTATGGTGAGGAGGTATGCAAGCAGGGAAGAAAAGAGAGTTGAATAGACTTCGGCGTATTGAGGGGCAGATACGCGCAGTTGCGAGAATGATGGAGCAGGGAAGAGATGATTCTTCAATTGATGTGCAATTGCGTGCGATTCAGTCAGCGATATCTGCGCTTCGTCTCGCACGACTTGAACACAGAATCTCATTAGATTGTGAGGACAATCATATGAGTAGTGATGCGTGTGAAAAAATTCGAGAAGATATTCGATCCTTTCTGAAGTAACTTTTTTCAATTTCGAAGTATGCTATACTTCGAAACGATTATTCGTAATTAATTGTAAGGTAAAAAATGGCTAAGAAGAAGGATAATAACACACTCGTTATTACAATTATTGTCGCTGCAATCCTCATTTCCGGAAGTCTTGTCTATCTTGGATCAAAGATGGGCGGAAGTGGAAAATCATTTGAGGAACAGCTTAAGGAGTATCAGGCTCAACAGGAGCAGAAAGCTCTTGAGGAGCAAAAGAGAGCAGAGCAGGAGAAGCTCGCACTCGCAAAGAAGGTTGCGCCTATCTCTGAAAAGGATCATGTGTATGGAAACAAGGATGCAGAAATTACCATCTATGAGTATTCAGATTTTGAGTGCCCATTCTGTAAGCGGTTCTACAAGACTCCGAAACAGATTGTTGATGAGAGTAACGGAAAGGTAAATCTCGTATTCCGACATCTCCCACTTCCATTCCACGGAGAAAATGCAATGAGGGAAGCACTTGCTACTGAATGTGCAGGAGAGCAAGGGAAGTTCTGGGAGATGCACGACGCAATCTTTGGAGCAACTCAATCAAATGGAAAAGGTGTTGATGGTGGAGTAGAAAAGCTTGCAAAACAAATCGGACTCGATATGAATAAGTTTACTGCTTGTCTCAATTCAAAGAAATTTGAATCTAAAGTTCAAACAGATATGGTTTCCGCAGAAGAGGTTGGGGTAAACGGAACACCTGGGAATATCATCAAGAACAACAAGACGGGTGAAGTTGCACTTGTTTCAGGAGCATACCCAATTGAAGTTGTGAAAGAAAAAATTGATTCTCTTAAGTAAGAACTAATAAGAAAAAGCACATTTATGTGCTTTTTCTTTTGTCATAAACTCAATAAGGAATATTTATTGAGGAGGTTACCAGTTATATATCTTTTATCCAATTCTTTTTTCCTTTATATCCGCACCTAACTTCCTTAGTCGTCCTACAATATCCTCATACCCTCGGTGAATTTGTTGTGCGTTGTGGATTTCGCTTTCTCCTCTCTCTGCGGAGAGTGCTGCGATGAGGAGTGCCATTCCTGCACGAATATCTGGAGAAGTCATTTTCACTCCAATGAGAGGATTTTTCCTATTATTTCCGACAACAGTTACTTCATTGTGGTGAGACATAATAATATCAGCCCCCATCTGGTTAAGGGTATCGCAGAAAGCCAAACGTCTCTCAAACATCCTCTGTTTTACAGTAACAATTCCGTCTGAGAAAATGAGCATTGAAATAATCGCTGAAAGGTGATCAGGGGAAAGTTTTGGCCACACATCATCTTTAATCGTCCGTATTCTTCCGGTTACCGTATCTGGTTTTACTACTTTGAAGTGTGTGTGACGAGGGATGAATATTCCATCTCCCGTTTCTTTCATTTTTACTCCAAGTTCCTTAAATGTCTCCCATGTGATTTCTCCAAGGTGTTCCTTTTTTGCTCCTTTCAAGAGGATTCCATTTCCCGTTGCGACAGCAAGTGATATAAAAGATCCGATTTCAAGCATATCTGGGAGTATCGTATGTTTTGTTCCAGTGAGCCTTTTGACAGAGTGTATTGTAATGAGGTTCGTTCCTGCTCCGGAGATGTTAGCTCCCATTTGGTTGAGCATTTTTGCGAGTTGCTGGATGTAGGGTTCAGATGCTGCGTTGTAGATTTCTACTATGTGCGGCTTCTTTTTCTCGAGAACGGATGCAAGAATCACATTTGCAGTCCCTGTTACGGAAGTGTCCCTTAGTGTAATTCTCTTTGATCGTATCGAGTGAAGAGAGAATAGCTTCGTTTTTTGATTAAAACGAGCTCCAAGGTCGGTGAATCCCTTTATGTGCGTTGAGATTGGACGAATTCCTATTTTGTCTCCTCCTGGGGTCGGGAGTGCCGTAATACCAAAACGCGCAAGAAGTGCACCTGCTACCATGAGTGACCCTCGTAATCGTGAAAACTTTTCAAAGAATTCTTTTGATTGAATCTTCTTCTTGGTGATATCTTTTGCGTTAAAGAGGTAGTGTCCTTTTCTCTTTCTCTCTATTTTTACCCCTAAGGTTTCAAAAATTTCAAAGAGGTTGTGAATGTCGAGAATTTCTGGAATGTTTTTTATTTCAATATTTTCATCGCTGAGGAGCACTGCTGCTAGCACCTGAAATGCTTCGTTTTTTGATCCTTGTATTCGGATATCTCCTTCTAATAGTTTTCCTCCTTTAATCTGTATAATTTCGTGAAAGTATTTATTCATTACAAAAGTATAACAGAAAATATTCACTCACAAAAAGAGTAGTTCACGTCCTCCTATTTGTTGTATTCACTTCGTTCATTGGCGGTGAGGGTGGGATTCGAACCCACGAGGGGCGTTAACCCCTACCGCTTTTCGAGAGCGGCGCTTTCGACCTCTCAGCCACCTCACCACATATACTTCGCTCCGTGTCTGCTTACGCATCCACTTCGCTCGAATATGTTGTCTTTCGGAACGGTGGCTTCGCGCTCGCCGGTCAGATTGCTTCGCAATCCTCCCCGTAAAGACAAAGCAGTTTGTCTTTACGCCTCTCAGCCACCTCACTAAAATGACGTGCAGTTGAAGTGTATGTTTTCTTTCAAAAATCGCAAGTTACATTTCTTTTCCATTTAATGAAAAAGTATATGATAGGAACAATTCAAATTTATGAAAGAGACAGGAGAAAAAAGAGAAATTGTTGTTCACTATGATGAACTCGCCCTCAAAGGAGAGAACAGAATCCTCTTTGAGAGAACAATGATGAGGAGATTAGAAGAGCAAATGCGAGATGAAGGTTTTCGTGATGTTCAGGTAAAACGTCAGTGGGGGAGAATTTTCATTCGTGGGGAGTGGAATGAAGAAGATGAAGAGCGAATCCGCTCGCGACTCCTCCTCACTCCAGGAATTGCGAACTTTGGTTTTGTGCTTCGTATTCCACGAGAAAAAGAATCTCTTCTTACGGAGGGGGTGTCATTCATTTTAAAAAGGGTTGGAGATGCTTCATTTCGTATTACAGCAAA
Organism: Candidatus Parcubacteria bacterium; assembly: GCA_027031875.1. Lineage (GTDB taxonomy): Bacteria > Patescibacteriota > Minisyncoccia > Phycocordibacterales > UBA1006 > UBA1006. Next base: position 4,754 of record JALVPH010000030.1, read on the forward strand.
GCGAGTAGATAAGTCGTTTCCATTTAATTCGCGAGAAGTGGAAATTCTCCTCGGAACGGAGCTTTTTAAGCACAAGAAAGATCTCACAGTTGATCTCAAGGGTTACGAGAAAGAGGTTATCGTAAAAATTCTTCAGACAGAAATACTCATCTTTGTAAAAGAAAGGGGGGTAGGGGGGCTTCCTGTTGGATCATCAGGGTATGCCGTTTCTCTCATTTCAGCCGGGTTTGATTCACCGGTTGCGAGTTTTCTCCTCATGAAGCGAGGGGTGAAAGTGCATCCAATTCATTTTCACGCGTCGGAAATGGTGGGGGAAGAAGCGGTGAGAGCGGTTGAGGATCTCGTATCTCAACTTGCTCGCGTGCAGGGGAAGACGAAGCTTGCACTCGTTCCTGTGCTTCCTATACAGAAGTATATTGCAGAGAACGTGCCGAATAAACTTCGTATTGTTCTCATCCGTCGTGTATTTATGCGACTCGCATCTCGCTATGCAGATCTTACCTCTTCACTTGCGCTCATTACGGGGGAGAGTGTTGGTCAGGTTGCCTCACAAACACTTGAAAATATTCGGACGATAGGAGAAGCATCATCACTCCCTATTCTCCGTCCGCTCTCTGGAATGAATAAGAATGAAATTATTACGATTGCACGAAAGATTGGAACTGCCGAAATCTCTGCGAGACCATGTGAGGATACCTGCAGTCTCTTTCTCCCAGACTATCCAGAGACGAAGTCTCGCGTTGAAGATGTTCTTCGTGTTGAGAGGAAACTTGAAAAACTCTCAGAAATGGAGGAAAAAGCACTTCAATCACTCAATATTCGTATCTTTCCGCTCTAAAATGAACCCTTTTTAGCTCATTTCATTGCCTTTTGAGCACCTTTTGGTATAGTGGTGCGCATATGAAAAAAATGCAAAAAGAACCCTTTCAACTACCAAAAAAGTACCTTCCTCCTACAAAAATGCCACCAAAGAAGCCAAATTTCTTTACGCAACTCTTCCAAATTATTGTGATTATCGCCATTTTTTCCATCGTTGCGAGTGATATGATGGGAGGAAAAGAGGAGCGTCGTATCCCCCTCTCAGAACTTGCTCGATCGATTAGCGAACACCAAGTAAAAGAGATTGATATCGATGGAAATGAGCTAGAGGTCATTCTCAATGATAACTCACACCTCCTTTCAAAAAAGGAAGAGGGAACCGCTCTAAGTCAAACGCTCGTGAACTACGGAGTGAAGCCTGAGGACCTACAAGCAGTGAAGATTGAGGTAAAGGAGCCTTCCTTTTTTGAGAAATTTGGTGCAGTTATCCTCTCCTTCATTCTTCCGCTCCTTGGTCTTCTCTTTATTGTGTGGTTCTTCACGCGTCAGATGAAGGGAGCAAATAAGCAAGCACTTACCTTCGGAAATTCGCGTGCGCGCATTATTCTTCCTCACAATAAGAAGAAACGTGTTACCTTCAAAGATGTTGCTGGGAATGAAAACGCAAAGCAGGAACTTCAGGAGATGGTAGAATTCCTTAAGAATCCAAAGAAGTTCATCCAAATGGGGGCAAAAATCCCGAAGGGTATTCTCCTTACCGGAGAACCAGGAACAGGAAAAACCTTAATGGCAAAAGCTGTTGCTGGAGAGGCGAATGTTCCATTTTTCTATCTTTCGGGATCCGATTTTGTTGAGATGTTTGTGGGAGTAGGAGCATCTCGCGTTCGCGACTTATTCAAGACTGCAAAAAAGATGTCTCCAGCAATTATATTCATTGATGAGATTGATGCAGTTGGTCGTTCTCGCGGGGTAGGAATTGGTGGAGGAAACGATGAGCGAGAACAGACACTCAACCAGATTCTCGTAGAGATGGATGGGTTCGAAACGGATGAAAAAGTGATTGTGATGGCAGCGACGAATCGTCCCGACGTGCTCGATAAGGCACTCCTCCGCCCTGGTCGTTTTGATAGACAGGTTCACCTTGAACTCCCTGACAGGAAAGAGCGACTTGAAATCCTCAAAATTCACGCGAAAGGAAAACCAATTTCACGGAGTGCAAAACTAGAGGTTATCGCGGAACGAACTGCTGGCTTTTCAGGAGCAGATCTTGAATCGGTACTCAATGAGGCCGCTATTATTGCTACGATGGCAGGGCGCAAGAAGATTCGCCAAATTGACCTCATCAATGCATTTGAGAAGGTGTTGATGGGTCCAAAGAGAAAATCACACCTCGCGACGGAAGAAGAGAAGCGAGTCACTGCTTACCACGAAGCTGGGCACGCAATCGTTGCGTCGGTGCTCCCACATGCAGATCCTGTCCATAAGGTAACTATCATTCCACGTGGGAGAGCAGGAGGGTTTACGATGAAGCTCCCGCTTGAAGAACGTCGTCTCACCACACGAAGTGTGTACCTCGATGATATCGCAATGACGATGGGAGGGTATGCAGCAGAACTTGAGATGTTTGGAGACATTACTACCGGTCCTTCAAATGATTTGAGGGTTGCAACATCAATCGCTCGTGCAATGGTAACCCGTTTCGGAATGTCTGATGTGCTCGGTCCAATTGTGGTGGACGAGGATGGAGAGGTGAAGTATGGAGTTGCGGTTGCTTCTCCACACCATTCTGACTCTCTTATTGAAAATGTCGATCGTGAAGTTCAGCGGCTCGTGCGTGAAGGACTTGAACGCGCACGAGAAGTCCTTAAAAAACATAAGGAGGCCTTTGTTGCAATTGCGGAGGCACTCCTCGCGAAAGAGACGTTGGAGAGAGAGGAGTACAATGAACTCTTGAAAAAATATGGAATTACTCCAAAAGAGAAAAAAGGTGGAAAAAAACAGAGTTAAACGCTCTGTTTTTTTATGCATGGGTTCCTGCAACGAATCCTGTTGTCCAGCAGAGTTGGAGGGAGTACCCACCTGAGGGGCGGGTGATATGGAGCATATCCCCGGTGAAGTAGAGGTTCTGTATTCTCTTTGAACGCATTGTTCGCGTATCAATCTCATCAAGAGGGATTCCACCATCAGCAATGACTGCTCTATCCATTCCCATTAACCCTTCAATGTGGAGAGGGAACGCTTTCATCGTTTGGATAATTCGCTTCCTCATTTCTGTAGTGAGTGAGTGTGCCTTTGTGTTCTCGTCGACTTCACTAAGACGAAGAACAACGTGTGCGAGATTTTTTGGAATGAGTTCCGGTAGGATATTTTTCACATACTTATTTTTCTCTTGCTCAATGAGCTTGAGCAAACGCTTATCGAGTTTCCGATGGTCTGTGTCAGGGAACATATCGATTCGTGCCTCTACCGTTCCTTGTGCGAGGAGCTTTTTTACTTCACGTGCGGTATTGAGGATAAGGGGAGAGGAGATTCCAAAGTGAGTGAAGAGAATTTTCCCAAGTTTTGAAAATTGATGCTCTCCGTTGAGGAAGAAGTGAATTCTCATAAAGGAGAGGGAGATTCCTGATACTTCCTTCAGCCACGGATCTGACGCTCGGAGTGGGACGATGTCGGGGCTTGGAATAATGACTGTGTGTCCGAGTTTCTCTGCCCAACGAAATCCGTCCCCAGTGGAGCCTGTTTCTGGATGAGAGAGCCCTCCCGTCGCGAGGATGATAGATTTTCCTTTGAAGCGTTTTCCGTTCTTCGTCTCTACGAATGCAATGGATCCTTTTTCGTCTCGAATGAGTTTCGTTACGGGGTGGTTGAGGAGGGTAGTTACCCCTTGCTTTTTAAGCTCGTTTTTGAGAACGAGGTAAACATCATACGCGCGTTCTGTTTTTGGGAACACACGTCCTCGCGCTTGTACCACGAGTGGAAGTTTTCTTCGTTCAAAAAAGGTGAACGTATCTTTTACAGAGAACTGTGAGAAAGGGGAGTAGAGGTAAGGTTCCGCATCTCCATAATGTTTGAGGAGCTTCCTGTTATCAAGTTCGTAGTTTGTAATGTTACATCTTCCTCCCCCTGTCATTTTTAGCTTTTCCCCAAGGTCTCTATTCTTTTCAAGGAGGAGCACCTTTCTCCCTCGTTTCCCTGCAACTCCAGCTGCCATCATACCAGCGGGACCTCCACCTATCACAATTACATCATACTCTCCATCAATGCGTTTCATACAGTAGCGAGTATACGCTTATTACTTCTGAACGCAACGCAGTAGAGGTGTTTTATAAAGGACATTTTGTTTATAAAAGACAGTTTGTAAACTATGATGTCTTTTAGAGTAGGTATAAAGGACAATTATCTACGATGCAGGACTGAAAAGCGAGGTGAACTATAAAGAAATTGCGTATTTTTTGCATCTTTTGTTATCTTTCTCACTTATGATGCAGGGGGTTGAGCTTCCTTTGTATTTCGTTGTGCATTTTATTTTACGAACACAATTTTTCTCGCTTTGAGAAGATCAGTTTTCGTATGGTTTATAAGATTTTTTTCTTGTGAGCGAGTTGACAGAAAAGGTGAAAAAAGTAATATGCTTGCTGTCATAACTTGTGTTGTTGTGATCAAAATATTGCGGTAATGATACCGCACCTTTTTGAGGAAATACCACTTACGAGATGCAACACATACCGCTCTTCTCGTTGCGCTCTTTGGGGGAGAGAGGTAGCCGTCGCGTAATGTATTCCTCACCTTTATTCATTATCCACCTAATGTTGTAATTAACACTAGGGAATACACATATGGCAGAAGAATTTAAGAGAGATAAACCTCACTTTAATACCGGAACAATTGGTCACGTTGACCACGGAAAGACAACCCTTACCGCTGCGATTCTCCACGTTCTCAACCTTGCAGGAAAGAACGTGAAACTTCGTGACGTGGAGGGTATTGACAACGCTCCAGAAGAGAAGGAGCGTGGAATTACTATCGCACTCTCACACAACGAGTACGAAACAGATAAGCGTCACTACGCGCACATCGATGCGCCAGGTCACGCTGACTACATTAAAAACATGATTACAGGTGCCGCTCAGATGGACGGAGCTATCCTCGTGGTAGCCGCAACTGACGGACCTATGCCACAGACACGAGAGCACATTCTCCTCGCAAAGCAGGTTGGTGTTCCTAAAATCATTGTCTTCATCAACAAGATGGACATGATGGAAGGAGAAGAGGAGATGGTTGAGCTCGTAGAAATGGAGATTCGTGAACTCCTCACCAAGTATGGATTTGATGGAGATAACGCTCCAATTATCAAGGGATCCGCATTGAAGGCACTCGATGCAACATCAGCAGATGATGAGTGGGCACAAAAGATCCTCGAACTCACACAGGCAATGGATGAGTACTTTGATGATCCAGTTCGCGATCTCGACAAACCATTCCTTATGCCAATTGAGGATATCTTCTCGATCGAAGGTCGAGGAACTGTGGTAACAGGAAAGATTGAACAGGGAGTAATTAAGGTTGGAGAAGAGGTAGAAATCGTGGGAATTCGCCCAACGACGAAAACGACTGTTACTGGAGTTGAGATGTTCAACAAACAGCTTCAAGAAGGACAAGCTGGAGACAACGCAGGTATCCTCCTTCGTGGAATTAAGAAGGAAGATGTAACACGTGGACAGGTGCTTGCAAAGCCAGGTTCTATCACTCCTCACACAGAGTTTGAAGCAGAGGTATACATCCTTAAGAAAGAGGAAGGAGGACGACACACCCCATTCTTCAAGGGATACAAGCCTCAGTTCTACATTCGAACGACAGACGTAACAGGAGAGATTGAGCTTCCAGAAGGAACAGAGATGGTGATGCCTGGAGATACAGTAAACCTCAAGGTGAAGCTCCAAGTACCTGTTGCACTCAATGAGAATCAACGATTCGCAATCCGTGAAGGAGGACGAACTGTTGGAGCGGGAGTTGTTACGAAGATTATTGCGTAAGCACGAAACTGGACTATGGCAAAGTCAAAAGGAGCATCTGTTCTTCGCATTCGCGTTCGCGCGTATGAGAGCAAAATCCTTGATGCTTCTGTGAAGAAGATTATTGAGACAGCCTCAAGTTTTGAAGCAGAAATTCGTGGACCAATCCCACTTCCAACAGAAATCAAGAAGTACACCGTAAATCGATCTACCTTCATCTACAAAGATGCGAGAGAACAGTTTGAGACGCGTATCCACAAGCGCCTCATCGATATCCTTAATCCATCTCAGAAGGTGATTGAAGCTCTCACCAACCTTAACCTTCCTTCAGGAGTTGGGGTTGATGTGAAGATGATGTAATTCATTATTCATTTGTCGGGTGAAGTGCCCGGCAAAATGGAGCGACGATTTTCGCTCCATTTTGCCGGGCGTTTCCCCGCATTCTCTAAAATGTTCCAATGAGCACTACGCTTAAGAACACAGGTACTATGAAATTCATACTAGGAATTAAGAACGGGATGACTCAATTCTTCTCAGAAGATGGAACAGTCATTCCCGCAACAATCATTGAAGTTCCCAAAGCAGTTGTTACTCAGGTGAAGACAGTTGAGAACGATGGCTATGAAGCAGTTCAAATTGCTGCAGGGGAACAGAAAGAGGAGCGGATTCCAAAACCGCTCAAAGGTCACTTTGGAGAACTTGGAAATTTTCGTTTTGTGAAAGAGTTTCGTCCGAAAGCAGGAGAAGATATCTCTTCCTACAAACGAGGGGACGAACTCACACTCGATCAGTTCGAGGTAGGTGAGCGCGTTCAAGTTACAGGAACTTCAAAAGGAAAAGGATTCCAGGGAGGAGTGAAGCGTCACGGATTTTCCGGAGCGCCTACTTCTCATGGACACCGACACGATACGCGTCGCCCAGGATCTATTGGAGCGACCGGGCCACAGAGAGTCTTCAAAGGAACTCGTATGGCAGGTCGTATGGGGGGCGATCGCGTCATGGTGAAAAACCTCACAATCGTAGCGGTCGATACGAAGCGTGGATATTTACTCGTAAAAGGAGCAGTCCCTGGAAGGAAAGGAACACTCCTTGAGATAATTGCACGATAGGCGTATGCAGGTAACTATCTATACACACAAAGGAGAGGAATCGAGAAAGATGGAACTTCCCGACGAGATTTTCAATCTCGAGTGGAATCCTGATCTCGTTCATCAGGTGTTTGAGAGTATGCGTTCAAACGCTCGTGCAAACACCGCGCACACGAAAGATCGCTCTGATGTTCGTGGAGGGGGACGCAAACCATGGAGACAGAAAGGAACAGGACGTGCACGACACGGATCGCGCCGTTCTCCTATCTGGGTCGGTGGAGGAGTTACCTTCGGACCACGAAACGAGCGTAACTATAGCAAGAAGATTAACAAGAAGATGCGAACGAAAGCACTCTTCACTGTGCTCTCGCAGAAGTTACGAGACGGTCAGGTTCTCTTCATTGAGGGAATTGCTGATGCTGTTTCTGGAAAGGCGAAGGATATGCTCGCTCTCCTCAACGCACTCGAGAAGGTTTCTGGATTTGAGACAATCAACACAAAAAAGCACAACAACATTTTTATGCTCACACCAGAACCAAGTGAGGAGGTAAAGCGTTCTGCACGGAACATCTACCACCTCACCCTCCGTGATGTGCGCAATGCGAACACCGTTGACGCGCTCAACTACCGTTATCTCATTATTGCAGATCCGGAGAAGAGCATCGAATTCTTACAAGCTAAGTTACAGAAGAAGTAAGGCGTATGGCACTTTTCAGTAAAAAAGAAAAAGGAGCTTCCGATGAGAAGAAGGCAAAAAGCTCATCGCTCGCATGGGTGATTGTAAAGCCCATCATCAGCGAGAAGGCAATGATTCTCTCAGGAAAGCGTGTGTACGTCTTCCAGGTTTCTCCAAAAGCGAACAAGATTCAGATTAAGCAAGCGGTTGCAGAGAAGTATGGTGTTCACCCAGTAAAGGTGAACGTTCTCGTGCAGAAAGCTCGCGATTTCTTCCGACGAGGGAGAAAGGTCCACACACCGCGTGTGAAGAAAGCAATGGTAACGCTCCGAGAGGGGGAATCCATTGAGGTGGTGTAGAGAGTACACCCTTATCCATTTACTACAGTTCTCAATAGCTGATAAGTATTGAACGAAGACTATGAAGAAGTATAACCCAACGACTCCGGGACGACGAGGAATGCTCATCGTGGAGTATAAGAAAGCGCTCACGACTTCAAAACCTCACAAGAAGCTCACAAAGGGATTCAAGAGGAGTAAAGGGCGTAACAACCAAGGACGTATTACGACACGTCACAAAGGAGGAGGAAACAAGCGTCGTTACCGAATGATTGACTTTCTCTACAACAAGCACGATATCCCCGCACGCATCGAGACAATTGAGTATGACCCAAATCGTAGCTCATTTATCTCTCTCGTTGTGTATGCAGATGGAGAGCGTCGCTACGTAATCGTTCCGAAGGGGGTGAAAGTAGGAGACACCTTCATCGTCTCTGAAGATGCTCCGCTTGAACCGGGAAACCGCCTCCCAATTGCGAAGATTCCTGTGGGAACCTTCGTATACAACATAGAGTTGAAGCAGAATGGAGGGGCAAAACTCGTTCGTTCTGCGGGATCCTATGCGCAAGTGACTGCTCAAACCTACAAGACGACGAACATCAAACTTCCTTCTGGGGAAGTGCGTAAGGTGTCGAATAAGGTGTGGGCATCAGTGGGAGAGGTATCAAACTCTGACCACAAACTTGTGAAAGGAGGAAAAGCGGGGCGATCACGATGGCTTGGTATCCGTCCAACCGTGCGTGGTTCTGCGATGAACCCTGTTGACCACCCTCACGGAGGAGGAGAAGGGCGACAGGGAATTGGACTTCGACGAGGTCCAAAGACTCGCCACGGAAAACAGGCATACGGAGTCAAAACACGCCGAAAGAAAAAGTATTCAAATCACGCAATCGTCAAGAGACGAAAGACAAAGCGATAGGATTCTTTTTCGCAAAAAACACCGCTTTATGTGGTGTTTTTTATGTTCTCAATATGATGAGAGATGGGGGGAGGATGACTTTCCACTCATATCGGCTATACTCTCAGCTATGAAGCAAGAAAAGAAACTCAACCTCTTCGAAACAATGGCAATTGCCATTGGAACAATGATCGGCGCGAGTATTTTTTCCATTTTTGGGCTAGGGGTACAGATTGCAGGGAAGTGGCTCCCTGTCGCATTCCTTCTCTCAGGAATCTACGCCTTTGCAGTTGCATATTCCTATGCAACATTAGGAGGGAAAATTATTTCTAATGAGGGACCGATGGCATTCATCTTTCGCGCGTTTGGAAAGAATACTTTTTCCGGAACGCTTTCGGTTCTTATGTGGTTGAGCTACGTTGTATCAATTGCACTCTTTGCGAAAGGGTTTGCAGGTTACTTCCTACCACTCTTTCGTATTGCACCGGAGGGGAGCGCGTTCGTTATCACAGAGATTACACTCATTCTCTTCTTTACTGCACTAAACTTTTTTGGGAGTAAAGCGGTGGGGAAGTCGGAATTTTGGATTGTGCTTGGAAAGCTTGCAATCCTCGCTATATTCATCGTAGGCGGGGTATTCTCGATAAAGAAATCGCTTCTTCTCCCAGAGAGTTTCAACGGAACAGGGATTCTCAATGCATCACTCATCTTTTTCCTCTCGTATATGGGATTTGGTCTCGTGACGAACGCGTCGGAGAATGTGAAAGACCCTGAAAGGACAATTCCTCGTGCCATCTACTGGAGCATCGTCATTGTAATGATTTTCTACCTCCTCATCTCCCTCGTGACAATTGGGGGTCTCCCTATATCCGAGATTATCTCCGCACAAGAAAACGCACTCGCAGTCGCTGCACTTCCATTTTTAGGAACATTTGGTTTTCTCCTCGTGAGTGTGGGGGCTCTCCTCTCTACTTCATCAGCACTCAATGCAACAATTTTTGGTGGAGCGAATGTTGCGTATGCGCTCGCAAAAGATGGGGAACTTCCAAAGTTCTTTGAACGAAAGGTGTGGTTTGGCTCAATCGAGGGTCTCTACATCACCGTTGCAATCGGGATACTCCTTGACCTCTTTTTTGATCTCACTGCTGCCGCAAGTGTAACCGCAATTGTGTACACCGTTATCTACATCGCAGTTCTCTTCTCGCACCTAAAACTCGCGAAGCAGTATGGCGGAGAGAAGTGGCTCATTCGTATAAATACCATGCTCATTAGTTTTGTATTCTTCGCGCTTCTCGTGTATCAATGGAATCAGCATCGACTCGCATTCTACGTGAGTATTGCTCTCTTTCTTGGAGCTTTCCTTATGGAGTTTCTCTACTTCCGCTTTACACGAAGATAATTCACACAAGAGAAAGCGACGGAGGAGAAGTAGAAAAAAGGCGAATCTCGCCTTTTTTCTTATCGCTTGAAAAACTTTTTAAAGATACCATCATCTTTCGTAGCACTTTGGATTCTCCTTCGCGCGAGACTCGTCTTTGCAAACTCAAGCCACTTCCGTGAAGGTTTTGCATTCTTGTTTGTAACAATCTCTACGATATCTCCATTCTGGAGTTCAGTTTTCAGTGCAGAGTGCTTTCCGTTAATTTTTGCCGCTTGCGCGTGATGTCCGATATCAGTATGAATTGCGTAAGCGAAATCAATTGCAGAAGCCCCCTTCGGAAGGTCGATTACGTCACCGAGTGGAGTGAAGACGAAGATGCGGTAGTCGAGGAAGTCATCGACGAGGTTTTTCATAAACTGTTGTTCATTCTCTGTGTGTTCTTGCGCCTCTTTGAGTTCCTGAATCCACTTAATCTCTTTTGATCCTCCGAGTTTGTAGAGACTGTGCGCGGCGGGTCCATACTCCGCATACTCGTGCATAT
>JALVPH010000031.1 GCA_027031875.1 Candidatus Parcubacteria bacterium
GAGGAAAAATTGAATGAACGGATGAAAAGAATCATCTCAGAGTTTATCGAGAGAGAATCGAACAGGATGTCACTCATCACAGTGACACGCTGTAAGATTAGTAAAGATAGAGAATTGTTGAAAGTTTACTTTACTGTCCTCCCTGAATCGGAGGAGCAGAAAGTGCTCTCATTTTTGAACAGGAAGAAATGGGAGGCGAGGGACTACCTCAAGAAACGTATCCGTACACGTGTCATACCAAAGCTCGTCTTCACCATCGATGAGGGTGAAAAGAATCGTCAAAAAATTGACCAATTACTGAGAGAAGTATAATGTAGGGTGTGGGTAGTGTACATTTTTCTATTCCGCGTGGGGTATACCTAGCACTAGATTAAAAATCTAGTGCTGGGGCGGGAATACTCCCACATTTTAATAAGGCGTGGTGGCGAAGTGGAAACGCTGCGGTCTGCAAAACCGCCATGCGCGGGTTCGATTCCCGCCCACGCCTCTTGGTATGCCGAGGTGGTGGAATTGGTAGACACGGAGGACTTAAAATCCTTTGCCTTCGGGCGTGCGGGTTCAATTCCCGCCCTCGGCACAAGCGAAGCGCAGTGCGCAGGGAGAAAAAATGCCTGCGCATTTTTTCGTCGGGAATTGAAGGGAGCGAGTATATGTTTTTGAACGAAGTGAAAAAACATTCGAGCGTCGGGGTCGAGGCGATGAGATGAGACGCGAGCTGATACTTTTCGCAGAAAAGTATCAGCGAAGCTCGAATCCATCGCGGTGACCAATTCCCGCCCTAGCACTAGATTTTTATAATCTAGTGCTAGGATATACCCTCGGCACAAAGAAAACCGGCATATACCGGTTTTTTAAAAACATTCAATTATATCTTTTATCCCTGCTCTGCAGGAATACTCGTCCACCGCAGCCATTCCCACGAAAACGGCAACGGCGAACAGAATCGATGCCCATCTACTTATATTTGCCTCCCCCGACAGCACAAACATCATAAATAAGAATGAGACAGCTAAGCCGATGAGCATGCTCACCTGCGCGATCTGATGGAGGAATTTACTTTTCCTCCATAATGCTACGAATACCATGGCAAATGGTATCATAGCCATGAGGATGGCTTTCAGCACATCCTCTACCCCCTCAAGCATATAAGAAAAGGGGATGACGAAGGAGAGATAAGAAATCCCTCCTAAGATAAAAAAATTTTTGAATGCTTTCATGTTCTTAAATTTTAAAGTTCGTTATTAACTTATCAGAGAGGGAGTTTGACTTATCCACAGATTCTTCTGTTTTATAGAATAGAGCGGGCGAGGGTTTTACCCTCGCCCACCCTATTCTTTACCACCCAACGAACTGATAACTCACGATCGTAATTTATAAGATCTACCTCTCTCTCAACACCATCATCCTAAAAATGGTCTGATTCTTCACGATCGTAAATTGTAAGATCAAATTTTCCTTTACTATTTGCTGTCATTTTACATTGTATGTACTCGCATAGAATGAAATTCATGAGGGGAGGCGGTGCATTCCACCGCCTCTCCTGCCATTCCCTATTCTCACTATATCACCAGTGTCTTAACCTGCATACCAACGGACAAATTCAAAATATGAGAATATCACCACTTGCACCAGCAAACCAAACTACGTGCTTATTCTCTAGATTCCGCACCAAGTGCGGAATGACAAAGAAGGTATATAGCTCGGGAGTTAATTTACTAGCAACGACTCATGATTGTAATTAGTGCATAGTAAAAAAGGAGAATTACTTCTCCTTTTTCTTATCGCAAAACTTTTTACGGATTTTTGGAGTTACATCATACCTTCCGTCTTCCAAACGCTTGAAGTACTCCTTATTTGAAATATTCACAATAATCGTATTCTCTTTGAGGTAACGTTCTTTAAGAACCGCTTCAATAATCTCCTGCTTTGTGAGTGGACCTTTTTCACAGATAATCTGTGCAATCACATCTTTTACAACACCTTCTCGGTACCCCCACTCACGAAGACCATACATTCCTCGCCCTACGAGGACAAATCGATCGTCTTTAATGAGCTCATTGTGAGTTGTTGCTGGGTGTGCCTTCTTTCCAAAGGTTTTTGTGATTGCCTCTGCAACTTCACGGAAGTGCATTGGAGAACCATTCTTCTTCATAATGAGGTAAGCGTAATCTCGCACTCCACGAACAGAAATATTCTTTGAGCGAGCGAGTCCCCAGTCTCCAAGTGGATTTGGTTTAAGTTGCTTAGAAAGCTTAAGGAAACTCTTTGCAATGTTTTCATCAATTTTTCCATCCTCTACTCCGTCAAGTGCATCAAGGAAACGGAGAATCATCTCTTCTTCTGCGAGTATCTCCTCTTCTGAGAGATTTGTATGAAGCCTCTTGAGTGCATTATGAACCTTTTCAGCAATCTCATGATTCACAGACCAACGTGTGTGAAAATGATCATTTTCTTTGTGCTTTTTGAAGCGAGGACCAATCACAAGATGAAAATGAATGTGATTTTGCGTAAGCTTATCGTCTGATAGGTATGAAAGGAAGTGATGTTCCGCAACAATCCCTCCAAGGTCATGCATAATTTGTTCTATTTCATTGAATATCTTCTGAGCTTCTTCAAAGGTTTTTGAACGCTTAATTGCTTTTAATGCTGCCTCCTGAATCTGACGAACACGCTCACGAGTAATCCCATACTCCTTCCCAATAGATTCAAGTGTCCTCTTTTCAGGTTTCTCAAGTCCGTACCTATTTTTAATAATATATTGCTCTCTATCCTTAAGCTCTTTTATCAACTTTTTCGTTGATTGCTGAGGTTTAAAACTCAATTTAACTTTCTTTTTTGCCATAGTGTGTACGTCTTATGTTAATCACTTATTAATTACGCTTGGTATATTATCATACATCCTTAATAATGCAAGGAGTGTGGTGTGATTAAAAAAGCGAGCGATGCTCGCTTTTTTACTATTCGAGAACAGCACGAATACGTCTCACCCCCGCGGAGGAAGAACTCTCTTTTGTAATACGAAACCTTCCAAACTCCGCAATCTGAGAGAGGTGTTCTACGTGCGGACCACCGCAGAGTTCTCGTGAGTACACATTCCCCTGCTCGTCTTTGATTGTCCAAACCTTTACCTCATCAGGATACTTCTCCCAAAATGAACCAACAACACCTGATGCTTTCGCTTCCTCTTTCTTCATTACATCAGTGTACACACGCGCGTCTGTTGCAATCGCATTGTTTACATACTCCTCCACTCGATCGAGTACTTCGCGAGAAACTTTTTCAGGGTGACTGAAATCAAAACGCGTTCTCTCTTCGGTAATGTTAGATCCTCGTTGGTACACGTGATCCCCTAACTCTTTTCTCAACCCAGCAAGCATAAGGTGTGTTGCAGTATGGAGTGCGCGAATTTTCGGAGTATCACCAGCAAGCCCTCCCTTAAAGAGACCTGCTCCCGCCGTCTTTGATTTTGTCCTATGCTCCTCTTTTGCCTTCTCATACTCCTCACGGTATCCTTCCGTAATAGGAAGCTCGACACGCTCTGCGAGCTCAAGTGTGATTTCAAGCGGTAACCCTTCAGTCTGTTCAAGGTAAGCAAAATCTGAACCTGTAAGCGTCTTCCCTTTATCTTTATACGCTTTCATTCTCTTCTCCCCTTTTTCAAGAATGGTAACATACTTCTCCCACTCCTTCTGAATGAGCGGAAGTGTTGCAATTCCTTCTCCGTCAAGTTCATATACCCCATCGTAAATCTCTTTTGTCGCCTCGAAAAGCTTTGGGATGAGTGTCTCTATAATTCCTGCACGAAGCATTTCTCGGAATGACTTTCTCAAAAGACGGCGAAGCACATACCCTTGTTTCGTGTTTGATGGCTTAACTCCTTCTGAGAAGATAAAGAATGAAGTTTTCATATGATCTGCAATAATGCGTGCAGATCGTTCGCTAATTGTATCGCTCTCCTCTCGAATAAGTTGAATGAGCGGAAGGAAGAGGTCGGTATCAAAAATAGAAGGAACACCTTGAATAACCGCAAGAATACGTTCGAGTCCCGCACCTGTATCTACATTTTTTGAAGGAAGCTCACCAATCACTTTTCCATTCTCCTTCACATACTCCATAAAGACATTATTCCACACCTCTACGAGTTTCTGTTCTTCCTCAAAAGTGAGAAATTCATCTTGCGTGAGGCCTTCTGTAAGTTCTCCGGTGAGATCGTAAAAAATCTCTGTCGTCGTTCCGCTCGGAGAGTTATCTCCCGCAGACCACCAATTATCTTTCAGTTTTTCAAAAATTCGTTGTTCTGGATTAAGTCCGTGTGACTGAAAAATGCGAGACCAAATACGATACGATTCCTCATCCCGTTCAAGTTGTGCTCCATCAATCTCACCTCCAGAGAAAATAGTTACATAAATTCTCTTTGGATCGAGACCAAGACCCTCATCCTTACTCGTGAGGAATTCCCACGACCATTGAATAGACTCTTCTTTGAAATAATCTCCAAGGGACCAATTTCCAAGCATCTCGAAAAAGCTCGCGTGGGTATTATCCCCCACCTCATCAATATCAATGGTGCGAATACATTTTTGAGAACTCGCGAGACGTTTTCCTTTTGGATGTTCTTTTCCAAGTAAGTAAGGAATGAGTGGCTGCATTCCCGCTGTATTGAATAACGTTGCATTCGTCTCCCCTGCTTCTTGTTGAGGAATGAGTGGGAAAGACGGAAGGATTGCATGATTTCTCTTTTCAAAAAAGTGAAGAAATGCATTTCGTACTTCTTTTGATGTCATATGATTTTATGATAGAGAAAAATTCATTTCATGCAAAAAGAAAGAGAGTGTGCTCTTTTTAGAATACTCTAGGAAAGATAGGTAAATAAGATGAATAATTAAGGTAAACCTATGATTCGTGGTCTCTTTCTCTTGTTCCAAGAAGGTGACGGAGTTTTCTCTCAATTTTCCACATAAGACTAAAGGTGAATACCACAAGAAGCGTTACAAAGATTGCTTCACGATAGAGCCCAAACCCTATCGCCATTCCAATCGTTGCAGCAATCCACACGCCTGCAGCAGTCGTAAGATTAGCAACATGATCTTTTTGAAAAATAATCATTCCTGCCCCAATAAATCCAATCCCCTGAATAAGCCCTGCCATAAGTCGAAGTGGGTCAAAACGAAATGCAGGACTTATATTTAAAGCAATATAGTGAGTAATAACTTGCTCTGAGATGATAATTGCAAGTGCAGAGCCAAGAGAAACGAGAGCAAATGTT
>JALVPH010000032.1 GCA_027031875.1 Candidatus Parcubacteria bacterium
TCCACAAGAACGACACTTTCTACGTCCATCTCCTAGAGTATATGCTCTCCCAAAGTTACACTTCGGACATCTGTTTCTCATGACTTAATCTTAACAGATTGGTCCGATTTGGTTACGAATTACCAAATGTAAAAGAGAGTAAGCTCCTACTCTCTTTTTCTACTGGCAATTAATACAATACCCTGGATGACTTGCGGGAAGTGAGGGATGTGCTTTACATTCTCCCTCAAAGCAATAGTACACAGAGCTCTTATCATCAAAATTCTGTGCCCAATCTTCATCAGGGAAGTAGCAATGATTTCCGCTGAAATCACAAAAACGGAGACTTAACTGCACATAGGGATGCGCTCCCTCTACATTATCCCAATCATAGATTGAGTAAGGGTAGGGACCATCCGGCCACCTCCCACCTGCGAGATACTGCTCTATCCCTGATGGAATACCTCGATACACATCAGCAGGATAGTCATCGTGATCATCGAGATACATCTGAAGTGCCGTCGCAAAGTTTTTAAAATCGAGCTGCATTCGCGCAAAACGCGCCTTATCCCTCGCACGATTAACTTCTCCAATAATAACTCCAGCGAGAACTCCAATGATTGCAATCACAATGAGGAGTTCGATGAGGGTAAACCCCTGTTTTTTAAGAACAAATGACGACATAATAGCAAACCTTATACATAGAACTCTCTCAAGGTATTCACCACACTCTCATCAAGGAGTTCATTCTCAATCATCCAAGTGTCATTGAATGCGTGAGAGAGGTAACTTGACCCACTATCTCCAATAATAAGCACAAGCTTCTTTATTCTATCAGATTTTTCCGTTTCTCGTATATACTTCATTGCATAGTAAAGAAGCATTCCACTCGAATCTCCGACCAACAGACCACGTTCACGTGCGAAAAAACGCATTGTGTTAAATGCTTCAACATCACTCACATAATCATGGTGGTCAAATATACGCTTATCTATATTCTTTGGAGGAACAGCTCCTGCCGGATACCCAGGACCAGATATGAAGTACCCATGACCGTGAGGAGAGAAATGACTTGATCCCTTCGGCTCCAAGGCAATTATCTTCACGTCTGCTTTCTCCTTTAAATAACGTCCTGTTCCGGAAAGAGAACTTCCTGTTCCCACCGTCCCCATAAGAACATCAATATCGGGAACCTGCTCAAGAATCTCCGGTCCAAGCGTGTT
This sequence comes from Candidatus Parcubacteria bacterium, assembly GCA_027031875.1. GTDB lineage: Bacteria > Patescibacteriota > Minisyncoccia > Phycocordibacterales > UBA1006 > UBA1006. The sequence goes on from JALVPH010000032.1 coordinate 1,203, forward strand.
ATAGAATCCCTTTGGATTTTCAGGATTGTCATATTGGTCGAGGTTAATTCCTCCTGTACTCTCTGCAAGCTCCTTTGCTTTCTTCCTACGGATATCAACGAGATGTCCCCCTTCTTCAGTTTCATCATTACAGAAGTAGAGCTCTCCTCCATACGCTCGAATTGCGTTCAACTTATCAGATGGGGCGTGCGTATCAACAATTGCGGTAAACCTATACCCTCTCGCAGCAGCAATCATCGCGAGTGCTTTTGCAGTGTTCCCAGAAGACGACTCAAAAATGCGCATCCCTTTCTTCAACTTTCCTGCTTTTTCTGCAGCATTGATAAGCGCCAGCGCTGTTCTATCCTTAAGACTTCCTACAGGATTAAAATACTCTAGCTTAAGGTAAATCTCCCAATCCTTTCTTTTTGGGAGAAGTTTAAGCATAGGGGTATTCCCTATGAGATCTTCTACAGAAGAAGCGATGTTTTTCTTGCAAGACATATCGACAACATAGTAGCAAAAAAGTGGAATACTTAATATAACTTGGATACTATGATAAAGTGAGACGTATGGAGAAACCGAAAACATCCAATAAAGAAAAAACAGCCATCGAACAACAAGCAAACTATGAAGGAAACCACTCCCTCCTCCTTTTTGAACGTCTCACACACCCGGTGATTCTCGAACGTCTCGTGAATGATATGTATGAAGATATAACTACAGTGGATTACTCAGATTATGAGTATATTGATCTTCTTTCTCTCCAAGAGAAAAATGATTTTCTCTCACAAAGTGAGTCGAAAGTAAAAGAGGTAATAAAAGGAAAAATTCTTGCACGAATCGAAAAAGTGAAAAATAGAACGCAGATAATATTTAGCGAAGTTGGATATCTCGAATCAAGACAGGGTAAATATGGTCTTGTGGCAATTCTATGTAGAAACCAGTCAGGAAGATACGAATCACCTCATGTGAGAAACATTACAGAAGCACACGAGAAAGGGCATATCATTAGGAAATACGAGCAAAATTCTCTCTTCTCTAAGAAAGTAAAAAGGGTATTCAATTTCAAACAAATCGATATCCCAAATGAGGTACTTCGAAAAATTATGGAGAACTCTAAGGCAGACAATTTATTGCTTGTATATAAGGAAATGATTGATTATTTTTCAAAAACTGAAGAAATTATTGAACGAATGTCTCAACTAAAAAACTATTTTGGAATGTCCGGAACGGAAGAGTTTACAAAGGAACATCTTAGATATGCGAAGAAACACTATATAGAGAATACGGGAATCTATCCGTACCAAATTCAACCATTCTTCGATGCAATTGAAGATGAGGATGGTTTTGTAGAATTAATGAATACGCTTGGAATATAACAATGCGACAAAAAACAGGGCTATACCCCTGTTTTTCTATATAAGTGAACGATAAATCTCTTGAACCTTCTCTACAAAATTCTCCCCCACATGAACCTTATAGAGAGATACATCTGCATCAGCTAGTACACTCTCTTTTATTTGATCATACTTTCTCTGAAGCTGTTTGCTGTGGGAGGCACCATTGAGTTCAATAGCAGCGAGAACCGCTCCCGATCTCCTATCTACAAGAAGGAAATCAAGGTGTTTTGATTTAATGTAGTTCCGCTCTATCTTTCGCTTTCTCCCTCCTATAGAGTTCTTCACAGAGACAACATCTTCAAGTCGAACTTTTGAAAAAATGAGAAACCTCCCATCATTTTGTCTCTCTAACTCCTCAAAAAGCGCTCGTTCAGAGTGAGTAAAAAAATATGGTCTTTTTATAAAAACCCCATGAAAATCTCTCTTTCCTTCTGCCGAAGAATTAATAGAAGGTTGAATGTATTTCTCAAATATCTTAACTGAGATAAACACGAACCCTAGTAGGAAAAATAGAAAAATGAAACCATCCATAACGAAATCATTCTACACCTTCCCCAACTTCTTCGCCAACTTCTTCGTATCACAGAGGAGTGTCTGAATTTCCTTCAATCCTGCTTCCCAAAAGTCTCGCTTCTCGATATTAATTCCCATCTCCTTAAATATCTGCTTTGGTGATTTGCTCGTCCCTGTTTCAAAGAATGCCTTCACCTTTCTCCACTTCTTCGGATTCTCATTGATAATTGCGTGCATTCCATTCGACATAAGGAGGCCAGATGCGTAGGAATACACATAGAAAGGACTTCGGAAATGACTCCAATACATCCACCACTTTTCTGCGTCGTAATCCTGTAACACCGCCGGTCCCATGTAGGACTTCATATGCTTTTGGAATATCACTCCAATTTCCTCTGCAGAGAGGTATCCCTTCTCACGAAATGCGTGATGCACTTCCCACTCAAAATTGTACGCAGCGATTTGACGCATCACCGTAGAGACAGTATCCCCTAACCTTGTCATCATAAGCTTGAGTTGCTCTTTCTCATTTACTTCTTGAAGGAGGCGTTTGAATACAAGCCCCTCCGCAAATGTCGATGCGGTCTCCGCAGTGAACATTGGGGTATCGTAGTTGAGTGCGTTCTCCTTCTTTGAGAGCGTTCCGTGAACCGCATGCCCCATCTCATGCGCGAGAGTCATTACATCGTTCATCTTTTTAGTGTAGTTGAGCATCACATACACCGGCTCATTCTTTCCGTGGTACATACAGAACGCACCATCCTGCTTTCCTACTCGTGGATACACATCCACCTTTCCGGTTTCCACCATATTATAAAAAATACGCGCAAAGTCCTCATCGAGCTGTGCAAATGTCTCCCCTACGAGTGCAACTGCCTTTTCATACGGGAATGTCTGCTCTTTTTTCATTTTGAAGGTGGGAGCATTTCTCTCATAGTAATGGAGTTTTTCCTTTCCCATCAACTGAGCTTTGAGTTTATAGAAATCACGAGAGATTGAGAAGTAATCCGTTACCGTCTCTATGAGCGTATCCACAACCGCAGGAGTAATATCGTCTGAGAGAATGCGTGCTTGGTCTGGTCGTTTGAAGCCACGAAGCATATCATTGATTTTCTTATCTTCCAAAATAGAATTAAACTCCTTCTCTACTACGAACGAATGCTTTCGGAAAATGTCTACGAGTGCTTTTGCAGCAGAAGCACGAACACGCGAACAACTACTTTGAAGGTTCGCGAGAATTTCTGCAAACGGTTTCACTTCCTTTACTCGTCTACTTCCCTTCTTTACAAGCACTTCTGCACTCTCGCGTGCAAAGAGCTCTCCTACCATTGATGCCCAATTTCCACTCGCAACACCTGACTTGAGCGAGAGAATCCGCTCCTCTGGTTCAGAGAGTTGGTACTTCGCAGTTTCAAAAATTCCTTTGAGGTAATTTTTGTAGTCAGCAAAGCGCTCATCTGCAAGAATCTTCTTCTGAAGTGAGCGCTCTATTTTTCCGAGCGAGAGTGAAAAGAAGCGAATCTCATCGGAGAGCTTCTGCACCCAATCGATATACTTCTTCTCCGCTGCTGCGAGTTCTGTATTAAGTGAATCAACTTGTCGCATAAGGAAGAGGTACATCCCCTCCCGGTCAGGAAGTGTGTTGAGTTGCTCATACTCATTGAGTGCCCGAAGAAGCGTATCTGGATTTGTGAGATAGGATTGATTCTTCTTCCACCTTCGTGCGAATTTCTTTATCGCTCGCTCGTGAAGCTTCCTCTCTTTTAGAAAAGAGGGGTCGTTATACGATGTACCTAAATCTGATAAGTTCCATTCTGTTGGTATTTTTTTCTGTTCCATCGTCCGAAGTATAAAGTTTTTTGAGAAAAAGAAAAAACGGAGATTATTTCCGTTTAAGAAACCCGTATTTTATAACAAAATAGAGTATTCCGAGGAGAAAAACCACAATCCATATTACACTCACATATATCCTTTTAGAATAGTAGACAGAATAAGTACCTAATCCTTCACACAACCTACCTCTCTTATCTATCTTCGTCATTAAATTTGTAAT
>JALVPH010000033.1 GCA_027031875.1 Candidatus Parcubacteria bacterium
ATCAATATCTATTGCAACCTTAAACATTGGCTTCCCTTGTGACGATCCAAGAAGTGCAAGTGTTGCCATTGCCTGCTCTTCTGCATCTTTTTTCAATTGCTCACTATCGATATCGTAGCCCCGCTTCCTAAGAAACTCAGCAAGCTTTTCTATATACTCCATATGTGCGAGACGATCATACACGAAATACTGCTCACCTGTCTGAGGATCATAATGACGCACACTCTCCTTTGGATCGTCAATGATAAGGATCGCTTGTTCTTTATGATCTCCATCAAGAATATCTTCTGACACACGAGGATCTTTCTTTTCAGTAAGTTCTTTGACAAGTTCGACAAGTTTCCTTTGTTCGTCTCCTTTTACTGCATAGTATTCATTCTTCTCATACGCAGCATTTGCATGACCACACCCAATAATGCCTTTTTTATCATGCTCGTGATGTGTATCAGAGTGATAGTTAAATACCGCCCCGTGTTCTTGAAGAAAATCAAGCACGTTGTGAAGTACCTCCTCAGCAGTCATTCCTTCCTGGAGGAGAAGCATTGCAACACCAAGGTCAGCCCCTGGAAACGCAGCCGGCTTCTTTCCTTCCGCACATTCCTCACCTTTAATTGCAGGGCGTCCATCGATGCACTTGTTACATTTAATCGGATCGGCGCGTTCTGTAATATTCCTCTCTACAAAGAGTGTAATTTTCTCACGCCACTGTTCAATTTCCTCAAACGTAAGTCGTTGGTCGTTTTGTTTAATATGCTTCGTGATAGAACTATCACCATCTCTTGGTTGCGTATTGTCTTTGTCACCTGACATCCTTTCCATACTCATACTTTAATTCGCTTTATAATCAACTAATAAAACACTCACATGTATATCACAATTGAGGGAAAAATCAATCTACCACAAGAGTGAAAGGTATTGTTCTCTCATCAAGAGGAAATGTTTCTCCATCTACTACGTCCTCTTCAAATCGAAATTCTCCAACCCCCGCAACACGAGAGAGTTCTTCCTTAAATGCATTAAAGAAATCACTTACTGCTCCAGTAGTATCCCCCACTACAAGGGTAACTCTATCTTCTGGTGAAAATCCCATCTTCTTTCGTTTCTGTTGAATTGCTCGGAGAAATTCTCTCTGTTGTCCTTCCCTCTTCAACTCATCATTAATCTCTGTATCAAGGGAGTACTGATTCGCATCTTTGAGCTCTTTCACATTCAACTCTTCAAGAATGAAGCTGTGGTACTCTTCAGGAATTCCTTTGAGCGGAAGCGATAAGGATGCGAGCGGTTGGCGCACCTTTATCTTTGCATCAGCCCGCATTTGAAGTCCTTCGCTCACTGCGGAACGCACCTTCTCCATCGTCGAGAGAACACTACCTTGTTCTTCAAGGTAGTCTCCGTCAAACGTTCTCCAATCGCAGAGGTGCACCGATTCTTTCAGAGAAGAATCCGCCTTCCTCAACGATTGCCAGAGTTCCTCAGCGAAGAACGGAGCAAACGGAGCAATGAGTTTTGCGAACTCTTGGAGAACGAAGCGTGTTGTGGAGAGCGCTGCTCTCTTATCTTCTTCTTCACCAAACTTGAAACGATTCCGTGAACGACGGATATACCATGTAGAGAAATCATCAACGAATGAAGCAAATGGGCGCGTCGCACGATCGAGCTCATATGCCTCGAGACCGTCTGTCACCTCCCGTGTGAGCTCCTCAAGCCGTGCGAGAATCCAACGATCGAGCACGAATTGTGAATCGCGAGAAGCACCGTGAGGAATATTCGAGGACATTGTATAGAGTGTGAGCGCATTCCTCATCCGTCCAAGAATTTTGCTCGCAACCTCCCTCACTCCTTTCTCAGAAAACGCAAACGCTTCTGCACGCACCGCAGGAGACGCGAGGAGGTAGAGACGCATCGCGTCTGCCCCGCTCGTATCGAAAATGTGCTGTGGGTCTGGGTAATTTTTGAGCGACTTTGACATCTTCTTCCCGTCCTCCGCGAGGATGAGTCCATTCACAATAACGTTCTCGAATGGTGTTTGTCCAAAGAGTGCATTTCCCACCACAGAGAGGACATAGAACCATCCGCGTGTCTGATCGAGCCCTTCTGCAATGAATTGTGCGGGAAAGTGCTTCTCGAGAAAATCATCCTTATGCTCAAATGGGTAGTGTTGCTGTGCGTAGGGCATCGACGAGGAGTCAAACCACACATCGAGTACTTCCTTCACACGCTCATAACGAACGCCATCTTTTACAATTGGGAACTCATCAATGTAGGGGCGATGAATATCAATTACGTAATCTTCATTGTGAGGGAACGGAACGAATGAAATATCAAAAGGTTTTGCGTTTTCAACACTACCTGGATTGTAGAATTCTTTTAAGTATCGTTTTAACCCACGATACTTCACCCCGAACTGAAACATATGGAGTGGCATTCCGTGAGAAACGATAATGATGTTCTTTCCTTTATACTTTTCCTCCAAATCAAAGAGAACACTCATCATTCGTTTATACACATCACGGATACTCTCTGCACTATCGGTAGGTATTGAGGTGAACATATCATCAAGTTCTCGCACAGCACGATGGTATTCGTCCCAATGCTTCCCTTCAAAAGCTTCTCCCACTTGGTACTCAATGAGTCGCTCATCTTCAATGAGAAATTCTGCTTCGAGTTGAAATGCCTCGCGAAGCATTTCCGCTGTTTCCTTCGTCCGCGTGAGCGGTGAGGTGAGAATGAGATCAATGGAATCATAGCGTTCTCGCAACTCCTCAATCGCTCTCCCTACTTGCTGTTCCCCCTCTTCTGTGAGACCGTTCCCTCCGCGAACGATTGCGTTCACGGTCCCATCAAGGTTCGATTCCGATTGCCCATGACGGAATCCGATATACGTATTTCCCGACTTCTCTGCGTAGTGGAGGAGTTCATCAAAAGAAGAGATGGTGAGATGTTCTCCTGTCTCCGGATGCTTCCATACCGGAATTGGTGTTCCCCAGTAACGACTTCGTGAGAGTGCCCACTCTCTCGCACCTTCAAGCCACTTCCCAAACCTCCCCTCTCCAATATGAGAAGGAACCCAGTGTACCTTCTTGTTTGATTCGATAAGTTTATCCTTTATCTTCGGAACATCCACATACCATGTCCCTGTTGCATAGTTGAGGAGCGGAGTTCCACAACGCCAGCAGTGAGGGTAACTGTGCGTCACCTTTGCTTTTGCAAACACCTTCCCTTCTTGCGAGAGCACGCGAAGAATTTCAATATCCGCAGACATCGTATCCCCTTTCTCTTTTACCTTCATTCCCTTGAAAGACGTTCCCTCTGCGGTAGAAGCAAAATCATCACGAAAACGACCATCTTGCGTTACATGCTGAATGAACGGAAGCTCCTCCTTCCTCCCCAGTTCCATATCATCGGAACCGAAAGCAGGTGCGATGTGCACAATCCCCGTTCCATCCTCGGTAGTCACGAAATCCGCTCCATAGACCTTCCATCCGTTCTCTCGATACTCAAGAGATTCATCATCCGCATAGTAGGAGAAGAGAGGAATGTAGGATTTTCCAACGAGATCCTTTCCTTTCATTCGCTCAACAATTTCATACTCTCGCATCGAGAACACATCCTCAAGACGAGATTCCGCGAGAATGTAGTACTCATCACCAGACTTCACTTTCACGTAATCAATTTCAGGACCTACCGCGAGTGCAACATTTCCGGGAAGCGTCCATGGTGTCGTCGTCCACGCGAGAAAGTAGGTACCTCTCTCATCTTTCAATTCGAAGAGTGCGGTAACAGTGATGTCCTTTACACCTTCATACCCCTGATTTACCTCAAAATTAGAGAGTGTTGTCTCACAACGAGGGCATACGTGCATTGCCTTAAACCCTTCTCGCGTGAGACCTTTTCGCGTGAGTTCACCAAACACCCACCAAATTGACTCCATATACTCAGGATCCATCGCAATGTAAGCATTCTCCATGTCTATCCAACGACCGGAGCGAGGAATAATCTTTTTCCACTCTCGCTCATAGCGGAGGATTGCATCACGCGCTGCGCGATTGAACTTTTCAATTCCATACTCCTCAATATCTTTCTTCGTGTTGAGACCAAGCTCCTTCTCAATGAGGTTTTCAATAGGAAGTCCGTGACAGTCCCAACCCCAACGGCGTGGAACATGATAACCCTGCATCGTCTTATAGCGAGGAATGACATCTTTAATCGTCCCTGCGAGAAGGTGCCCATAGTGAGGGAGCCCTGTCGCAAACGGAGGCCCGTCGTAGAACACATAATCCCCTTTCGGTGATTCTCTCTCGAGACTTTTCTCAAAAACCTTATTCTCCTTCCAGAAAGAGAGAATCTCTTCTTCCCTCTTTGCAATATCTGATTTCTTTACTTCATCAGTCTGTGAATTGTGCATATGTTTTGTATTGTAGCGATTTCAGACAATGAAACAAGAAAGAGAAGGTTGCACAAGAGAAAAAAACGATTAGGATACAAGGTAATCCTTTATTATTAGTCCTCGTGAGTGTAACCCTCGCATCGGAGACAGTTCAGAATACGGATGAGGCGAGACCACCAACGAGAAAAGGATCAATAGAACACATATGTCACAAACATTTTATAAACTCCTTGAGAGTAACCCAGTTCCCACGCTCGAGGTAGACCAGGTAGTAGAGGGAACTGTTATTGGAATTCACGGAACTGAAGTATACGTAGATCTCAGTCCCTACGGGACAGGAATCATCTACGGGAAAGAGTACTTCAGCGCACGAGACCTTATCCGAAACCTCAATGCAGGAGACACCATCAAAGCAAAAGTGGTGGAACTTGAAAATGAGGACGGATACATTGAACTCTCCCTTCGCGAAGCAAAGAAAGCGCTCGCATGGGAAGAGGCGGAAGAGGCTTTCCGCAAAGGAGAGACAATTGACCTCGTGGTGAAAGAAGCAAATAAGGGGGGACTCATGCTCGATTGGCACGGAGTGCTTGGATTCCTCCCCGCTTCACAGCTCAACGCGGAACACTACCCTCGCGTGGAATCTGGTGACGCACGAGAGATTGCAAACCAATTGAGCAAACTCATCGGACAGAAGCTCTCTGTGAGCATCATTACCGTAAACCCGAAA
>JALVPH010000034.1 GCA_027031875.1 Candidatus Parcubacteria bacterium
CACGAATATGTAATTTCAATACCTTAGCTCTCTCCTTAAAGAGTTTATAGAGCTTAAGCCGTCGTTTCAACTCTTCAATGTCTCCCTCCTCCTCTTCTTCAAGTTCAAGTGATGGAAGAAGTGCTTTTGCTTTGATGAGTACAAGCGTCGAAATGAGCGAGATGAATTGAGCAATTTCTGACAGCGGAATTTCCTGTTCGTGCTCCTGTACGAAGCGAATAAAGTCACCACTAATCTCTGCAAGTGAAATATCGTTGATAGGTAATTCTCTCTTTTCTATAAGAGAAAAAAGAAGATGTATCGGCCCTTGAAATGTTTCCGTGCGAATCTGAAAGCTCATACTTCTAGGTAGTGTAACATAGAAATGAAAAAATTCTCACTTTACGCTTCTATGCTATACTTTTTCGTATGATGAATGAGAAATTTAAAAAGGCATACAACCCAAACGAGTACGAGGAAAAGAACCTCCAGCGATGGGAGGCGTCAGGGTATGCAAACCCTGATGTGATGATACGAGAGGGGCTCACCGACGCAGAAGCAGAGCCATTTTCGATGGTCCTCCCTCCTCCAAATGTAACAGGAATACTCCATGTAGGGCATGCGTATATGCTCGCAATTGAGGATACCATCGTACGCTATCAACGAATGCGTGGAAAGCGGACGCTCTGGATTCCAGGAACTGATCACGCAGCAATTGCAACGCAATCAAAGGTAGAGAAACTTCTCGCGAAAGAGAAGATACGAAAACACGACCTCGGACGAGAAGAATTCCTTAAGCGTGTTCACGAGTTTGCAATGAATTCCCAAAAGACAATCATCGAGCAGACAAAACGGATGGGAGCTTCACTCGACTGGTCTCGTCTTGCATTCACACTCGACGAGCAACGCGAACGCGCTGTGCGTACCGCATTCAAGAGAATGTATGATGACGGACTCATCTACCGCGCACACCGCATCGTAAACTGGGATGTGAAAGGACAAACAGTTATCTCCGACGATGAAGTTGTCCATGTGGAGCGTGAAGCAAAGTTCTACACCTTCCGCTACTCGAAAGACTTCCCTATTCCAATTTCCACAACGCGACCAGAGACAAAAGTAGGAGATACCGCAGTTGCGGTTCACCCTGATGATGAGCGCTACCGCGAGTACATCGGAAAACGCTACACTATGGAATTTGCAGGGACAGAAATTGAAGTCGTTATCGTCGCTGATTCGCATGTTGATCCCGAGTTCGGAACAGGAGCTGTTGGGGTTACCCCTGCGCACTCTCTCACTGACTGGGAAATCGCAGAACGGCACCCTGAGATAAAAGTCCGTAAGGTAATCAATGAGTACGGAAAGATGGAAGGAGTAGGAGAACTCCTTGAGGGAAAGAAAGTAAACGAAGCACGTGAAATCGTCGTTGATTGGTTGCGAGAAAACGGACTCTTGGAAAAAGAGGAAACAATTAAACAAAATGTTGCAACCGCAGAGCGAAGTGGAGGAATTATTGAGCCGCTTCCTAAGATGCAGTGGTGGATTGATACAGAGAAGAAG
>JALVPH010000035.1 GCA_027031875.1 Candidatus Parcubacteria bacterium
GTGCGTAGAGTACGCACTCGCCCGCCTTAAGAAGGAATTGCTTTGCAATTCATTCTGTCATTCTGAACTCGATTCAGAATCTAGGAGTATTACCACTAATACTAATAAGACAAACATCGTCTTACTTTCTGGATTCCGGTCGGGGTTTATACTGAACTCGATTCAGTACCCGGAATGACAGCGGAGTGGGTGAAATCACCCGCTCCGCTTTAGACAAAGCACAAAGTGCTTTGTTCAAAAGGCGGGGCGTGCGAATGCACGCCCCGCCTTCAGAAAGAATTGCAAAGCAATTCTTTCTGTCATTCCCAACTTGATTGGGAATCCAGAACAAAATGCGTAAGCATTTTGTCATTCCGGACTTGATCCGGAATCCAGGAAATGAACCGCTACTGCAAACAAACCACTTAGCTACTCATCAAACCATCCACTTTATCCAAACCACTTGCCATCTCCAACCCCACCTCGTCATCCTCAACTCACCACCTCGTCATTCCCAACTTGATTGGGGATCCAGTAAATGAACCACCCTCCTAAACAAATCATCTACTATTCCCAACTTGTCCTGTCTACCTACGGCATCCAGGAGGGGAATCCAGAAAACAACCACTTTCATAAACAAACCACCCTGTTACTAATCAAACCAACTACTCACACAGAACACCGATCTCTTTTACGAAGTATCACATTTCACGATCGTGATTCATATCACACCCCCATAAAACCATCTATTTGATTTCACATCTCACGATTGTGATTCGCGTCACATTCTCATCTTTTTCTTCTCAGCTCTTTCTTCTCATCCCCCCTTCTCACCTCCTGTTTTTCTACACTACACATCTCACGATCGTGATTCGCGTCACATCCTCATTCCATTTATAAAAGCCATTTGTCTACACAAATCACAATCGTGATTCGTGTGACTTTCTACCTTTTGTCCAATAAATTGGTGTTACATCCATCCACAATCATAAGTTACGTTACAATATCTGTATTGAATATGGTAGTATTATGCTAGGTATGAAACCAACGAGAATTTTTGAAGTGTTAGCTTTGCTTCTTAGCACTCGGTCGAGTTCTAAGATAATCCATGCAGCGATTACAGGAAACTACTCGCTTTCTCAAATAAACAGAACACTCTACTATCTTAGACGAAAAGGTTACGTTCGGGATTATCCAGATGCCACATGGGAAATTACAAAAGCAGGAAGATCTTACTACGAGAAAGGAGGAAGGATGGTGTTTCGCTACTTCCAAAGAGATGAGAAAAAGGGAAGGAAGAACAAGGAGAAATTCCTCATCTTATTCGATATTCCGGAAAAGGAGCGTCGAAAACGCGACTGGCTTCGTGCACAACTGAAACTTTTCGGCTACAAACAAGTTCAAAAGAGTGCATGGATTGGGCCATCAAATCTTCCGAAGGACTTCTTTGAGTATTTAGACGAGCTCCATATCAGAAATAAGATAAAAATATTCAAGACTCACGGGGGAGTGAAATAGGATTTCGTATCCTTTTAGTGTCACATCTCACGATCGTGATTCGTATTACATTCTCATTTCTTTCTTCTCGCCACACATTCCCCATATTACACAACTCACAATCGTGATTCATGTCACACCTTCTAAAATCATCTACTTAATTTCACAATTCACGTTCGTGATTCATATTATTACTTTATAAGTCATCTATTTGATTTCACATTTCACGATCGTGATTCATGTCACTTCCACCTCTCATCTGCTCGAAAAGCTTACATTACACATTTCACGATTGTGATTCGTGTCGCTCCTCCCTCCATAGAATCATTTATTTCACACAAGATATTTTGAGTGCAAACTTGAAGCAGTTTATTCATTTTCGCGTTTCACGATCGTGAGATGTGTACATTTTTTTGCAACATCGCGTTTTTCATTCCCTTCGTTTCAATATTCTTTGTTTAAAGCATTGAAAAAAACAGAATCAAGCATATACTAAAACCCGTTATGTGGAAGAAAAGATTGATTGCGCTCGTGTTTATTGCGCTCGGAGCATTTCTCGGCTCCTACGTCTACCGCACGGAGATGAATGGAACGAACCCGTTCAAGCTCGGTCTCGACTTGAAAGGAGGGTCCTACCTCGTCTATCGTGCAGACGTTTCAGAAATACCAGAAAAAGACATTCCAAGTTCTATGGCATCACTTCGTGATGTGATTGAACGAAGGATTAACGCATTCGGAATTGCAGAACCTCAGGTGCTCACAGAGCATGATTCTATCACGGGAGAAGAACGGCTTATCGTTGAGCTCCCAGGAGTGACGGATGTTCATAAGGCAATTGAAATGATTGGACAAACGCCACTCCTTGAATTCCGTATTGAGCGAACAGATGAGGAGAAGGCGGAACTTCAGAAGAAGATTCAAGAGATTCAGAAAGCAATCGATGAGAAGAAGGAACTCACCGATGAGCAAAAAGCGCTCCTCGCAAAGCTCGAGAAGGATCCAAAGTATGTTCTCTACAAACCAACAGAACTTACCGGAAAGTATCTTGAAAAGGCAATCCTCACGTTCAATCAGGCAGGAATTAAGAACGGAGGATCGATTCAAGCAAAGCCAATTGTGAGTCTTCGCTTCAACAGCGAAGGAGCAAAACTCTTTGAGGAGATTACTTCAAAGAATGTGGGACGTGTTCTCGCAATCTACCTCGATGGGACTCCAATTGAAGAGCCACGAATTAAGACAGCGATTACTGATGGGAGCGCTATCATTGAAGGAAATTTCACAATTGAGAGTGCGAAACAGCTCGTCGGTCGCCTCAATTCAGGAGCACTTCCTATCCCAATCGAGCTCATCTCAACGAACACTATTGGGCCAACGCTTGGTCATGATGCGGTGAAAGCGGGAGTGAGGGCAGGATGGATTGGTTTCCTCCTCGTTGCACTCATTCTCATTCTCTGGTATCGCCTCCCAGGGCTCCTCGCAACAATTGCGCTTGGAATCTACTCTGCGATTATGCTTTGGCTCTTCAAGTTCATTCCGGTTACGCTCACTTCCGCGGGGATCGTGGGATTCGTCATCTCTATCGGAATTGCGGTAGATGCGAACATTCTCATCTTTGAGCGTATGAAAGAGGAACTCGCATCAGGAAAGACGCTCTACGATGCAATAAAGGTTGGATTCGATCGTGCGTGGCCTTCCATTCGCGATGCGAACATCTCCTCCATCATTTCAGCGGTGATTCTCTTCTGGTTTGGAACACCACTCATCAAAGGGTTCGCGCTCACCTTTGGGCTTGGTATCATCGTTTCGATGTTTACTGCAATCACAGTGACACGTTCGATGATGCTCGCACTCACAAATCCAAAAGCAGAGAAGCTCTCGAAGCGTGCATTTATGCTCTTTATGCCGGGCTTCCCTACCTATCCAAAGAAGCACGCACATAGTAAGAAATAGGCTTATGTTTGTAATGAAGTATAAAAAACTATTTGTAGGTATCTCTACACTCCTCGTCGTTCTCTCTCTTATCGTGATTGGAGTGAAGGGGCTTCGCTACGGAATTGAATTTCGTGGTGGATCTGTTCTCGAGGTGAGCTACGATCAACGTCCACCTATCGACGAAATCCATTCGAAACTTGCTCAGCTTCCCGAAAAGGTGCAGGTGCAACCTTACGGAGAGCATGCTTACCTCTTTAAAACACCCTTCCTCTCTGAGGATGAGCGGAACACCTTGGAACAACTTGTTACGAAGGGGTACAAGACAAAGGTAGAGCGATTCAATTCCATTGGTCCATCTGTGGGGCGTGAACTTCGCACGAAGGCACTCTACTCAATTATCTTTGTATCCTTAGGAATTGTGCTCTTCCTTGCATACTCCTTCCGTCACGTTTCGAAACCAGTTTCCTCTTGGAAGTACGGAATTGTGGCGGTGCTCGCGCTCTTCCACGATATCATCATTCCAGTGGGGATTCTCACCCTTATGGGAAAAGAGATTGATACGCTCTACGTAGTGGGACTCCTCTCCATTCTCGGTCTCTCGGTGAACGATACCATTGTGGTGTTTGATAGGATTCGCGAGAACTTGAAAGATAATCAAGAAGCAAAGGTTCGAGAATCGTTTGATAAGCTTGTGGGACGTGCTATCTCAAGTACACTCGCGCGATCAATCTTTACTTCTCTCACTCTCGTTGTAGTGCTCATTGCGCTCTACTTCGTGGGTCCCGCTTCTACACGCACACTCTCGCTTGTGCTCTTACTTGGAACGATTGTGGGAACTTACTCCTCTATCGCGCTCGCTTCTCCGCTTCTCACCTTTATGGCGAAGAAGGAGACGAAAGGAAAGTAGTAGGAAAGACAGCAGTGTAATGCTGTTTTTTCTTTTTCCTTGCGTGCTATAATAGGAGCGGTATGACAACAGTATTGATTATTGTAGGAATCATTATTGTATTCCTCATTGTGAGTTATAATCGGCTTGTGAAGTATTCTGTCCGCGTTCGAGAGGCGTGGGCAGACATCGATGTGCAGCTGAAGCGACGGGCGGATCTCATTCCGA
This sequence comes from Candidatus Parcubacteria bacterium, assembly GCA_027031875.1. GTDB lineage: Bacteria > Patescibacteriota > Minisyncoccia > Phycocordibacterales > UBA1006 > UBA1006. The sequence goes on from JALVPH010000035.1 coordinate 4,523, forward strand.
ACCTTATTGAAACCGTAAAAGGGTATGCCTCACACGAGCAGGATACATTGAGGCAGGTGTTAGAAGCACGATCGAAGGCGACTTCGATGCACATTGACATCACGAAAGCGAAGCCGGAGGAGCTTCGTGCATTTGCAGAAGCACAGAAAGGACTTTCAAGTGCACTGGGAAAGCTCTTTGCGGTTGCGGAAAACTATCCAAATTTGAAGGCGAACGAGAACTTCCTCGAACTCCAACGAGAACTCACTGATACAGAGAACAAGATTCAAGCAGCACGTCGTTTCTACAATGGGGTGGTGCGTGATTACAACACGATGGTTATGAGCTTCCCGACAAATCTCATCGCGAAGAGCTTCGGGTTCTCCAAGCGTGAATTCTTTGAGCTTGATGAGGATGCGAAGGAGCGGGAG
>JALVPH010000036.1:0-1423 GCA_027031875.1 Candidatus Parcubacteria bacterium
CCTGCTGGCCGGAAGGTGGGTCAAGTCGGGAATGACGAAGTATAAGGTGTTTTGTGGGGGGGGAGGCGGGGGGGGGCGTAATCTCCCCCCCCGCCCGCCTCTCTTTCATGTTTTACTTGAAAAAAGCTCCTTTCTCGCTACTCTGTGAAGGTGAAATTCTTTCGTAGAAAAAAAGAAAAGAGGGAAGTGTTTCATCTTGGGGAAATACTCCGTGTGATAGGAGAAGAGAAGTCGCATTCTCGCAGTGAGGAAGAGAATCCTCTTCGCTCCTTTGGAAACATCTTTCATCTCAATGGCTACGCACTCCACTTTTCCTCTTCCGATCCACGACTCGATCTTGTCGCGGATATGTCGCTTCGCGCTTCATCTGAGAATGAGCGATTCATTCTCTTTACACTCCCTTCGGTAGAGAAGTGGCTTCTCAAGGAGCTTCGATTGCTCAAAGAAAAAGGCTTGCAGTGGGAAGTGCTTCCTTTTGGAGAAGAAGCCTTAAATCGTTTTGTTCGAGAGAGGTTTGCAACATTCAAGGGGGGGGAGCGTATTCTTGTATTTCTCCCGCTCGTCCATTACGAGTTTGGGCTTCGTATTCCACTCGCTCGCTATGCAAAAATAATTCGTGATGCTGCGAAGAAATACCGCATCTCTCATCTCCACATTCACGCAGATTTTTCTCATGCACTTTTTGAAGAGAAACTCAACTTCTTCTCCTACCGCATTGATAGTATGCAATTTTCTCTTCCGTCGCACCCGAACGGAGCTTGTTTTGCGTCTTACTATAAGAAGCAAGAGCCGGTATTTTCTACGCCGTGTTTTTCAAAAGAGCATCTTCGTTCATTCGTTCGTTCGACACTCACTCTTTCTCAAAGGAGTGGGGAAGTGAGGGAGAAAGGAAAAAGACTTCGCGCACTCTTCGAAGAACGATTGCGAGACTATGGCGTTCCAGAGGGAACACACTTTCTCAATCAAGAGCTTACGGACATTCAAGAGTTCGTCTCCGTTCTTTCGTTTCCTACCATCGATCATGAGGAGTTACTCATTCGTTTGGAAGAAGAGGGGGTATATCCTACGATAGGAGAAGTGTGTCGTGATATTCAATTTCATTCACTCACCCTCAATATGCTCAATCTTCCGTATGAGAACGCACTCTCGTTTACCTTTCATCCATCAATCCACAATGAAAAAAGTGTGAAGCGAGTTGCGAAACGCGTTTCCGCTCTCTCGCAGAAACTATATCGTTTTCGTAATTCGGGGTATACTGCGTGGCATGAGTAGTAATAGAGAAGAAGAGAAGCGAGTGCTTCTCATTGTGCGTGATGGGTGGGGGTATAGTCCTGAGCGGGAGTATAACTACATTGCGCAAGCGAACACCAAGTTCACTGACCAATTGGAAAAAGAGTATCCCACCACTTCACACTTTTTTCAT
>JALVPH010000036.1:1433-4887 GCA_027031875.1 Candidatus Parcubacteria bacterium
CTACCACACTCCTCAAGGCGAGTGGAAGGGAAGTGGGGCTTCCTGATGGGTATATGGGGAACTCCGAGGTTGGACATATGACAATTGGAGCAGGGAGAGTTCTCAAACAATCACTCCTTCGGATTAACGACGCAATTGAAGATGGGAGTTTTTTCACAAACGAAGAGTTTCTCAAGGCGTTTCGCTATGCGAAAGAGCACCATTCGAGAGTTCACATGATGGGACTCCTCCAGAAAGAGGGAGTGCATGCACACTTCAACCACCTCATTGCACTTCTCGAGATGGCAAAAGAGAATGGCTTCAGTGGCGATGATGTGTTTCTCCATGTCATTACCGACGGAAGAGATGCGAAAGAACAGAACGCTATTCACTACCTTCGCGATTTAGAGAAAGAGATTGCACGTATTGGAGTAGGAAAAATTGTAACACTCTCAGGGCGTTACTACGCGATGGATAGAAACAAGAAATGGGAAAGAACAGAAAAATACTACAACGCACTCTTTTGTCCTCAATCATCTCCTCGCTTTTCTTCAGTTGAAGAACACTTACTTTCTCTCTATAAGGACGCGTCTTTCTCTGATGAGTTTCTCATTCCTGTTGTTGCGCAAGATTTTGAGGGGATTCAAGGAGATGATGTTCTTATTAACTACAGTTTCCGGAAAGATCGAGAACGGCAGATAAGTCACGCGGTAAAGGATGAGGAGTTTCCTTACTTTTCACGTTGTGGAAGCCGCGTCTACTATGTTGCAATGACAGAATACTATAAAAGTCTTAAACACGTTGCCTATCCGGATCTCGAAGTAAGAGATACGCTTGGAGAAGTGCTCGCTAATCTCGGAAAGGGACAACTCCGTATTGCTGAGACAGAGAAGTACGCTCATGTAACATTCTTCTTTGATGGGGGGAGAGAGGTAGATTTTCCTAGAGAGAAGAAGATTATCATTCCATCTCCTGATGTCCCTACCTATGATTTAAAACCGGAGATGTCTTCTAAGGAAATTACTGAGACGCTCATTCAAGAAATAGAAACAGAAGATCATGATTTTATTCTCTGTAACTTTGCGAATGCAGATATGGTAGGACATACAGGGGAAGTTGACGCCATTCTCAAGGCAGTTGAAGCAGTAGATGTTGCGCTTTCAAAAATTGTTCCTGTTGCATTAAAACAGGGATACATCGTCATTCTCACAGGAGATCACGGAAATGCGGAACATAAGCATGGTAAGGAGACAACGAGTCACACAAAGAATCCCGTTCCCACAACAGTTATTGGACTTCCAGGTGGGACGAAGTTGAAAGAGGGGCTTGGGTTGAAGAATCTCGCTAGCACCATCCTCTCACTTATGAAGCTACCTGCACCAGATGTATACGAAGAGGGGGTTCTTGATAACGAAGCGCAATAATAGTAATTATTAGTAGTAATATAGTATAAGCAGGTCTATGAATGCAGTATACCTTTACGCAATAGCGAGTGTCTTCCTTGTGAGTCTTGTCTCTCTTGTTGGGATAGTTACCCTCTCAATGAAGGAGGAGACGCTTCGAAAATACATCTACCTCCTTGTTTCACTTGCGGTGGGAGCGCTCCTTGGAGGTGCGTTTATCCATCTCATTCCAGAATCATTTGAAACTATCGGAAATAACACATTCGTTTCACTCGAGATTGTGGGAGGAATTCTTCTCTTCCTTGTTGTAGAAAAATTCCTCCATATTCACCACCACACAGGAGATGCATGTGAGAGTGTAAATGATGGAAAACATATTCACCCGGTAGGGTATATGATTCTTGTTGCAGATGGAGTTCATAACTTTGTCGATGGGGTTGTAATTGGTGCGTCATACCTTATCAGTATTGAGGTAGGAATTGCAGCGACACTTGCGATTCTTCTTCACGAAATTCCACAGGAGATAAGTGATTTTGGAGTACTCCTTCACGCAGGGTATAGTAAGAAGAGGGCACTTCTCGTAAACTTTCTCTCAGCTCTTACTGCTGTTGCAGGAACAATTCTTGTACTCATAGCAGGAGATATAAGTGAACAGCTCACACTATGGTTTCCTCCCATCGCTGCAGGGAGTTTCATCTACATTGCAATGAGTGATCTCATCCCAGAAATGCATAAGAATAAGTCAGTAAAAGAATCTATTCTCCAAATAGTAATGGTTCTCGTAGGGGTTGTGATAATGTTTGGAATGCTCTTTTTAGAATAGAGGGAGAGATTGTAGGAGAAAGAAAAAACCGCTATGCGGTTTTTTCTTCTTTTTCTTTTACTCCTTCTCCCTTCACTGCTTGTGCGTAAGAGAGTGTGAGCTTTTGGTTCTTTGGATCAAAACTTGTGATTACGAATGGGTAGGATTGTCCGAGTTTGAGCTTCTCTTTCAAATCGCGCTCTGATTCAAACTCTGAGATGTGTACGAGACCTGCGACTCCTTCTTCGATAGAGACGAGTGCGCCGTGTTTATTGTGTTTGATAACGACTCCCTCTACCTTCTGTCCCACTTTATACTTTCCCTCTACCTTCTTCCATGGGTTTTCAGTGAGAGCTTTGATAGAGAAGGAAATCTTTCCATCTTGAATATCAATAATTTTTGCTTTTACTTTATCTCCCACTTTGTAGAGTGTGCGAGGATTGTCGACGAGTGACCATGCCATTTCTGAAATGTGCACAAGACCCTCCACTCCATCTTCAACTTTGATGAAGATTCCAAAATCAACAATACCGGTAACTTCTCCTTCTACTACATCTCCCACCTTATACTTTGAAGGAATTCGTTTCTCGCGTTTCGTCTTCTCTCCTTTTTCAGAAAAGATGAGTTTTCCCTCTTTCGGGTTTACGGTAATGATGCTCACAGAGAGCTTCTGTCCGATGAGTTTGCTGAGTTGGTTTGCAATTTCGCGCGTATCACCAGATTCTACTCGAGGGTAGTGCTCTGCGTTGAGCTGTGAAGCAGGGAGGAATCCGAGCATTCCATGCCAGTCAAGCATAAGCCCACCCTTATTTGCTTCTTTTACTACGAGCTCTATTGCTTCACCTTTCTGGAATGCCTCCTCAGCTTCTTCCCAAGCAAGTGCTTTCTTTGCCTCGCGGAGGGAGAGCTCGATGTATCCATCTTCGTTTTCAAGATCTACTACTTTTGCTTTGATTGTATCTCCTGCGTTAAGATTTCGGATAAGATCTCGTGCACTAAAGTACTCCTTTCCGTAGATAATTCCTGTTCCGTATGCTCCAAGATTTACGTATACTTCGGTTCCATGAATTCCGATAACTGTTCCTTCTACAACCTGATCAAGTTCGAGAACTGGAACTGGGTTCTCTTCAAGTAATTTATAAAATGTTTGTGACATATGTGTTCTATTGATCCTTTTCTCGTTGGTGGTCTCGCCTCATCCGTATTCTGAATTGTTTCCGATGCGAGGGTTACACTTACGAGAGCTAATAATTAAGGATTACCTTGTATC
>JALVPH010000037.1 GCA_027031875.1 Candidatus Parcubacteria bacterium
TTTAACCACAGGGATCAAGACATATTACCGCTTATTTACAGGCTTTTACGCAATACGGAGTATGATTTGATTCGAGAAATTGGTCCGGAATAGTTACGAATTACCTTTATTTTTTCTCACCTTCTCTCACCAAATACGGCTTTTCTAGCACCACCTTAATCTTCTCATTCTCGGTATGAATTGTCCTCTTCCAGAATGGAGAAATAGTAAGGTCAAAAGAGGCGATGTGAGGATGGTTTTCAATAAATTGAGGAAGGATGTCGATACGCTTTCCAGCGAGTTCAGAAATAATTTCGTCAGGATTAACGTTCCACACGATGTGATACTTCCCTTCCACGAGGAGTGGAATTCGCGTGAGTTTTGAAAAATCTCTTCCCTGTCCTCCTTCATAGGAAACGATGAGGTCATGTTTTTGAGGAGGAAGAATAGTGAAAGCTTTGCTCTTCACTTTTTCCTCCGTAATGTCTCGCAAGAATGCTAGGAGACTTTCCTTTCGATACACGAGCGCATCAACATGCCCCCGCTGAATGAGCACGAATTGGTTCTCGCCTGCTTTCCTCCAGTCTTTCGGAGCGAGTGTGAGCTGCACCCCCTTCTCTACCACTTCAAGCGTATCTGTCTTCTGTGAGAAGAGCTTATTCATCAACTTCTCTTTAAGCTTTTCTTCGATGAGGCGTTCTGCCTCCCTTTTTGCTTTTTCACTCAAGAGTGCCTCCTTCCTCTGTCCGCCCCCGGTAAATTTCTCCTTTGAAACCGCATAGATTCCATTGTATTTATCTGTAAGTCCTTGCTCTTTGAATCCTGGAAGGGTGAAGTCAGTGAGATCAATATTATATTCCTCTCCTTCCTCATCTGCATACACCCGCACATCCACTTGCCCTGGTTTCCCCTGCTTCTTCCCAGGGATAACAATCTCCTTATCTCCGGAGCGGAAAAGTTTTCCAGAAGCGGAGAGAAAACGTGTGTGTGGGAGAAGCCGTTGTGCTTCTGTACTGTAATCGTTATACACGGTCACAAGCCCGCTCGCCTTTCCATTCACCACACGAAAAGAATCCGCTTTAAATGAAAGACTCTCGCTCTCTTCTACGTGAATGAGCCCTGTATGAATCTTCTCTGCTCGTGAATCGCGCTTCACGGTGAGCGATGTATGGATAGAAAGCACTTCCTCTTTCGGATGAATCATTATTCTCGTCTTTGATGTGGTGTTGAGGAGGAAAACGAGAGCAAGAACAAAAACTGCTATCCACGCCCCATACCTTGTGAGAAATGGACGAACTAGACTCTCTCTCCTTCTCACTTTACTCCTTCGTCTTGGAAGTGTTTCCGTGCGACGAGAAGAAAAGTTCTCCCTCTTTCTCTCTTTGTCCTCAAAAGAGATTGCTCGTTTTTTCCTCTCCTGAGAGATCTCCTGTACCTCTTGCTCAGGAACCGTAGTGTGAGGGACTGTCTCCTTCCTCACTCGCGTAACTCTCCTCACACGAATTCCATCATTAATTTTTCTTTTTCTTCGCTCCATACTGCGTTGTTACGTATTCTAGATGAAGTGCGAGAAATGCGGGGAGGTGCTGGTGCGAAACTGATCTCCTCAACTGCATCCCTCTCTTTCCAGGAAGTAATGACGAGAACATCTCTCGTGCGGAAAACTTCTCTCGTTTTGGAAAGAATGCATCAATGAAGAGCGGGTCATCAAAGATTGTGCCTACTTCCTCTTCTATGAGAAGCGTATCCGAGTAGTAGAACACCTCTGGGGAGAGCTCTGCTTCATCGAGAAGAGAGCCAAGGTGCGTGTAGAGCACGCTCTCCCACTCACGGAGAGATTTCAAAAGTACCGTTTGAAACTGATTCTGGTACGTTTCGTAAAAGTGTTCATGTCCTCTCTGTAAGAAGAGATGTCTCGCTTTATGGAAAGGGTAGGAGAGTTCGCGCGCTACTCGTTGAATAATGTGAAGCGATCCATCAGAAAATGAGGAGAAAGTGAGATACCCTGATAGGGAACGGGTTATCACATTCGTTGAGAGCGAGTTAATATCAATGAGGTGAAAGTGATCCTCCTCTTTCTGAGTGAGAAAAGGAACAAACGATCCAAAGAGTTCAGCACGTGATGAGAAGGTAACCTTCATAAGAGGAAAGTGCCCTTCCAGTTCTTCACGAAGTGCACTAAGGAAATCCTTTTGAGTGAAACTCACAATCGCATTCATCTTTACCTCCCCGTTGGGTTTCTCTTGTATGAGAGATGAGGAGGACACTGGATGTCCATTGAGAAAAAACTTTTGCTCGCGAAGCGAGAAACATTCCACCTCTCCCTCGTACATACGTTCAAGTTCATCAGTATTAATGGTAGCAAAGAGCTCTTCCTGCTTTGGAATACGTCCCGTTTCAAACTCAAACTCATACATACGTGCGTAAGCGTATGGCTCCTCAAGAATGACGTGAATTCCATTGAGAGAGCGTTTCTCTTTCACGAGGAGCACAAGCAATTCCTCAAGCACTGTGCGAACGAGCGGAACAATGTGATGGAATTGGTGAATAACACCTTCAGAAAGGAGATTCTCTCCATAGGGAAAACGCTGAAAGAAGGTTGAGGAAACTTCATTTACCTCCCTCCCCTCCTTCTCTATCAGCGTGAGAGAAATACCGGTCGCTCCTATACGAATGAGCGCCCCTCTCTCCATGTTATGCTTACTCGTTTGTTTCTTTTTCATCGTCATACGTATTTTCTTCACCTCTCCTTTCGAACTCGTCAGGGTGAGGATTAGCTTCTCCCTTATTAGCGCTAGATGCCTCTGCGAGGGCTCGCATCTTTTCCTCCTTCGTCTTATATATTTGGTGAACTTCTTCGCGCACACGTCGCTTCACACCGTGACTAATGGTAAAACGGTAGAAGAGAATGAGGAGGAATGAGAGGAGGAAGGATGCGAACACGAAGAGCGCAGGATCTTCCTTCTCAAAGTAGTGCGTATGGAGTGAGAGGGAGAGACTGTAGAGCGCATAGAAAATGAGTGTGATGAGAATAAACTCAAGTATTTTTCTTACCGTATTCATACGCCTTATGATAGCATAGGATTACCTCGATGACGAGAAGAACACGTACCCTGTCTCTCATTCATTACACAGCTTGCTCCTGCGATACCCAGAAGCTTGTGCTTCCGCTTCATCCTGAAAGTATACTCTGTTCCCTTCCGTAATCCGTTTTCCCGCGCTACACGATACAGGATAGTAGACTGTTCCGTTTTTTGACGCAAAAAACTTCTTTTGAAACCAATCCTCCTCCTTCTCCTTTTCCCATAGTTGGATAATCTCGTTCGTGTGTACCTGTTCAATTGGGTGCGCAGTGAGGTAAGCATTCCGCTCGTAGACAATCCCCATTGCAAATGCACTCAATGCAACAGAAATGAGAAGAAGGATAAACAGGAGCGGAAAGAATACAGGATGTGTGGAAAATCGCTTGATTATTTTTGAACTTTTTTCTATAATTCCCATGTTACTCTTACCGAAGAGGAGTGTGTCCATTACCACATTCCCTTCACATTATTCGTTCTAAGATTATACAGGAAAAGAACACATATGGCACATAGGAAAGCTGGAGGATCAACGAAAAACCTTCGCGATTCAAATCCAAAGTATCTTGGAGTGAAGAGAGCTGATGGGCAGAGAGTAAAAGAAGGGGAGATTCTCGTACGACAGCGGGGAACAAAAATTCTCGCAGGAGAGAATGTGGGAACGGGACGAGACCACACCCTCTTCGCACTCAAAGATGGTATCGTGAGGTTTGGAACAAAGCGAAAAATCCACTTCAATGGAAAAACCATTGTGAAGAAAGTGGTATCTATTATCACGGGAGAGAAGACAGCGTAGAGATACTGTCTTTTTTCGTAGAGTGAAAAAGGCGGGCGAGGATTTCATCCTCGCCCGCCTTTCTCCTCTCAGCAACTATGAAATAGCACGAAGTTCATATTCAACTATTCCACGCGGCGTCTCCACTTTTACAAGATCTCCCTTCCTCTTCCCCATAAGTACGGACCCAAGCGGGGAATCAAAACCAATCTTTCCGAGCGTGATATCCGCCTCCTCTTTCCCAACGATTTGGTATTCCTTCTCTACTTCTTTACCGCGATGAAAGAGAACTACTTTTGAACCAAGCTCCACTTGATCACCGTCTCCTCCTTCCACGATAACGGAATGCTTCAGAATGTATTCAAGCTGAGTGATACGCGCTTCATTCTTTCCCTGCTCATCTTTCGCATCGTGGTACTCCGCGTTCTCAGAGAGGTCTCCAAGCGATTTCGCAAATGCGATGCGGTCAAGAATCTCCTGTCGCTTCTCTCCCTTGCGATACTCGAGCTCCCTCTTCAACTCTTCGTACTTTTCTTTTGTGAGGAATTCTTTTTCTTCCATACTTTTTTTCTTTACCTTTCTTTTATTCGTGTAAACGAAAGAGTAGTGTACCTGCTCTCTCTGTGCGGGCGATGAGAGAATCGAACTCCCAATAACGGTTTTGGAGACCGTTGTTATACCATTTAACTAATCGCCCACGAGCAAAGACGTTTAGGCCTTCTTCTTCCTAAAGATCTTCTTCGTTTGAGTGAACACGACGTGCTTCCTGAGCTTCTTCGAATACTTTTTGAGGGAGAGCTTTATGTTGTTTCCCTTCTTCCCACTTCGGAATGTGGTAATGAACTCATTCGCTTCGTCGTTATAGAGTGTTACTAATCTATCCTGTGACATAATACAATTTACTATACTGAATGATATGGCGATATTATAGGGAAAATGCTAAGAAGTGCAAGTTTCTCCGATTGCATTCTCCTCTACGTATCCAGTAAAACCATCACTATCTACACAGTACCACCTTCCTCCTTTTTCCACCGCGAGAACAAAACTCTT
>JALVPH010000038.1 GCA_027031875.1 Candidatus Parcubacteria bacterium
ATTGATAGGGGTCGCAGTGAGAAGGAGCGTATCAGCTTCTTCATTTCGTTCGTTTGCAATCCAATCAGATATGAGTTCGTATCTTGTGCTATTGCTGTTGCGAAGGTTGTGGGATTCATCAATAACGAAGAGGCTTACAGGAACATGCTTGTCAAGTCTCATCTGTTCCTCAATTTCATTTTTGTTTTGAAGAGAAAGTACAACTGCGTTCATAATTTTTTCTTTTGCAAGCTCTTGTTTCCATTGTTGGGTGAGGGAGGCAGGGGCGATGACGATAATTCTCGCTCCACTTCCGTACTGTTTAATAACCCCGAGTGCACTTACAGTTTTCCCGAGCCCCACGGAATCTGCGAGCATTGCAACACCGTATTCCTTTAAAATATGAACGAGATTCTTTACATTTCTCTCTTGAAAATCTTTTAGTTTGTATGTATGTGTGTGAGTTATCTCTGTTTCGTCTGCTTCAAAAATTCGTCGGTATACTTCATATACCGAACGGATGTAGAGTTCATATGGGCTAAATAAGAGGTCTCCTGTTGGGGAGGGGCGCACGAGCTCTACGAACTCTCCACTCCATTCTTCTGTTTCTTTATCGTTCCACAGTTCATCAAACCAACTGAGGTATCCGTGCTCTTGTGTATCGTTTTCCGGTTTAAAGAGTACGATTCGATGGTCATCGATTGCAGTATTAAGTTCAGTGTTTGTGGTAAGTCCAGCTCTTGTAAAATTTGATGATCCGGTAACTGCCGTTGCTTTATTCGAAGAGTAATCCCCAAAGATGTAGGCTTTTGCATGGAGAAAATCTTTGCGATATACACGCACCTCAAATTCACCCTTATCTATCTTACTCTTCAATTCTTTCACAAGATTTTGGGTTTTTTCTGAGAATTGAACCTTGCGAAGATCTTTGAAGAAATCCTCATCTGGGTAGTTAGGTTCTGGATGTTGTACTCCTTTCACATTGTCGCGGCTGAGGAGAGGCTCTCTTCCTATGAGAAGTCGTACTCTCTTATAATTTCTTAGGTTTTCCCATAGAAGTTGTAACCCAGGGAGATCCCAATACCCCACGGCAATCGAAACAGAGTTATACTCTTGAGATATCTCTAGGAGAACATCTCTAAGAAGAACTCTTTTGTTATCAATAACTTTTGCTGTACTCATACTCTTATGGGTAGTCTATCACGATGGATGTATTTGTGTAATAAAAACCACTACTCACGAGTGGTTTTTGTGGTGTCAGAGATCTTTTCGATTTTCATTGTTTTGAGGATTTTGAGGAATTCGTGATACCTCTTTTCTAATCTCCTTTTATCCTCACCAAGTTCGGCAGAAATAGAGAAACTCTCATAGTAGTTCACCCTATCCTGATCTTTATTAAGAAGGGGCATCACTCCTGTTACTTTTCCGCTCTTTAACTTTTGAACGACAGCAACAGAGCCGTAATCGTTTGGTTTTGTGACATAAAGTTCTTTTCCAAGAAAAGTTCCTATTTTTGTATATTCT
>JALVPH010000039.1 GCA_027031875.1 Candidatus Parcubacteria bacterium
TGGTGGTGTGGATGGATTGGTATCCATTGATTTTTGGGAGTGCGATGTAGTCTTTAATTCTCCCTGGGAGTGGACGCCATTTAGAGTGAATGATTCCAAGAACGCGGTATGCATCTTCCACCTGTGGAACGAGCACGCGAAGCGCGACGATATCATAGATACGGTTGATATCCATATTCTTGCGGAGGAGCTTCTTCCAGAGGCTATACTTTCCTTTCACACGCGAGTGAATCTCTGCATCTTTAATGCCGTGCTCAGCGAGTTCTACCTTAAGCGTCCTCCATACTTTTTCGAGGTAGCGCTCATCAACTTTCTTTCTACTCTTGAGAAGCTCATCTACCATTTTTGCTTCCTCTGGATACGCAAATGGAAATGCGTAGTCTTGAAGCTTTCCCGCAAGCTTGCTCATTCCGAGGCGAAAGGCGAGAGGTCCATAAATTTCAATCGTTTCAAGTGCAATACGCTTTTGCTTTTCTTTCTTTACATACCCAAGCGTTTGTGCGTTATGAAGGCGGTCGCAGAGCTTAATCGCAACAACACGGAGGTCTTGTGCTGTTGCGATGAAGAATTTTCTCAGTGATTCTATATGTCGCTTTCTTCCTTGGTACTTAATTGTTCCAAGTTTTGTCACCCCGTCCACGAGAAAACGAATTTCTTTTCCAAATTCTCGCTCAAGATCTTCATCGGTGACATCAGTATCTTCTACGGTATCATGGAGAAACCCCGCTGCGATTGTGATTGCATCGAACCCGAATTCTGCGAGGTTCTTTGCGGTTGCGTAGACATGAGAAAAGTAGGGATCTCCACTCGCGCGTGTTTGTCCTTCGTGCGCTTTTTCCGCAAAATCGTATGCCTTTTTTATGAGCTTTTTCTCCTCTGCGTTGAGCTTTTGCTTTGATGCGTTGAATATGTGCTCGATATTGAGATTGAGCTTCTGTTTCTCTTCCATTTTTTTCATACCACCAATAATAACATATAGTGGGGAGAGTTTTTAATCATTCTGTGTGTGATATACTTGTCAGTATATGAAACATTACGACGCACAGGAAGTTGAGAAGAAGTGGCAGGAATATTGGAAGAAGCACAATATCTACCGCACAGAGGATAAGGTAGAGGGAAAGGAAAACTTTTATGCTCTCTCTGAGTTTGCGTATCCATCTGGAAATCTCCACGTGGGGCACTGGTATGCATTTGCAGTGCCGGATATTTATGCGCGCTTCAAGCGAATGAGTGGATACAACGTGCTCTATCCGATGGGCTTTGATGCTTTTGGACTTCCTGCTGAAAATGCTGCGATTAAACGTGGACTCGATCCGAAGGATTGGACTTACAAGAACATCGAGTATATGCGGAAACAGCTCGATTCAATGGGGGCGAGCTTCGATTGGGAGCGGATGATTATCACCGCAGATCCTGAATACTACAAGTGGACGCAGTGGATGTTTATCCAATTCTACAAACACGGAATTATCACACGCGTGAAGACGAAGGCAAATTGGTGTGATTCGTGTAAGACGGTGCTTGCGAATGAGCAAGTGATTGGTGGGAAGTGTGAACGATGTGATAGTGAAGTTGTGCAGAAAGATATGATGCAGTGGGCATTTAAGATTACCGATTTTGCTGATGAACTTATCGATGACTTAGACACACTTGATTGGGATGAATCTATTAAACAAGCACAACGAGAATGGATTGGGCGAAAAGAGGGAAGTGAAATTTCCTTTCCTGTTGTTGTTAATGGTAAAGATAAGGAACCGGTTAAAATCCTCATTGCTACGAACAACAAGAGTAAAAAAGCTCGTGTGCAGAAACTTCTTGAAAAAAATAATATAGTTGTAGATTTAGTATCTCCGTCAGAGCTTGGTATTGAAAATATTGATGTTGCTGAAGAGGGGACACTTGAGGAAAACGCCATTGCAAAAGCGCAAGCCTATCGTGAGTACACAAATCTTCCTATTCTTGCGAATGACACTTCGCTCGTTATTGATGGCGTTGAGCTTGATCCTGTAAGAGTAAAACGTAACGCCCTCGGTCATCTCGACGAACACGACCTTAGCCAGGAGGAAATTGCTCAAAAAATTCTTGATTTCTATATTGATATTATCAAAGAAAAAGGAGGAAAAGTTGATGGATATTGGTATGAGAAATGGGCACTTGTTATGCCGGACGGAGCAACCCACATAAGTGAAGCGAAGAGAAATATCGTACTCACCGATGAAATTCATGGAGAGGTTGACCTTTACTTTCCTCTTCGTTCTCTCTATTATTCTCAGGACACAGGAAAATACCACCACGAAGCAACAGAAGAAGATTATCTTCTTGAAATGCAACCCGTTGTATCTGCACTTAAGCAGCTATTAAATTTTGTAAGAGGTGGAGGAGAGACAGAAATAAAAGTATTCACTACGCGAGCAGATACTTTATTTGGTGTTACGTATGTTGTGCTTGCACCCGAGCATCCGCTTGTGGAAAAGCTTAAAGATCGTATTGAAAACTGGGAAGAGGTAGAAGCATACCTCAAAGAAGTTGAGAAAAAGTCCGATCTCGAACGACAGCAGGATAAGACGAAGACAGGTGTTCCGCTTAAGGGAATTACTGCGATAAATCCCGCGAATGGAGAGGAGGTGCCTGTATGGATTGCGGATTATGTGCTCCCGCACTTTGGAACAGGGGCAGTGATGGCTGTGCCGGCACACGATGAGCGTGATGCAGAGTTTGCAATTAAGTACGACCTTCCGTTTCGTTTCGTTGTGCTTCCTTCTGCAGGTGAAGTAGGAAACTCTCGTCCACTCGTCACGAGCGGTGAGAATGAATTTATTCTCAAAGCAGGAGAAGGGAAGAAAGGGCAAGAAAAAATTAACGCAGAGTGGAATGCAATGTATGATCTTCTCAATGAAGTGCACGAACAGGGAGGAGTGCTCCCTAAAGGAAAGCGGTTCTCTTGTGCGTTTGAAGGGAAGCTTATTAACTCCGGAGCATACTCTCGTATGACCTCGCAAGAGGCGCGTGATGCACTCACAGAAGCACTTGGAGGAAAGAAGGTGAAAACCTATCGTCTTCGCGATTGGGCTATTTCACGACAACGCTACTGGGGAACACCGATTCCGATGGTATATGATCCAGAAGGGAACCCTCACCCAGTTCCTGAAGAGCACCTCCCTTGGACACTCCCAGAAGATGTAGACCACACCCCCGATGGAACCGCACCACTCGCGCGTTCTGAAGAATTAAAGAAGCGAACAGAGGAACTCTTTGGAGAAGGCTGGACTCCAGAGATTGATACAATGGATACCTTCGTCGACTCTTCGTGGTATTTCTACCGCTACCTCGACCCGCACAATGATGAGGTATTTGCAGGGCTTGAAAAACGGAGATTGTGGATGCCGATTGACCTCTACTTTGGAGGAGCAGAGCATACGACGATGCACCTCCTCTACTCTCGTTTTTGGGTGAAAGCACTTCACAAGATTGGAATTGTTGAGGAGAGAGAACCCTATAAGCAACGCCTCAATCGAGGACTTATCCTTGGTCCTGATGGTGCAAAGATGTCAAAATCAAAAGGGAATGTCATCAATCCTGATGAGGTTGTTGCACAAGTGGGAGCTGATACCGTGCGTATGTATCTCGCATTCATTGGACCGTTCAATGAGCCAGGAAATTACCCATGGGATCCGAATGGGGTTGTAGGGGTGCGTCGTTTCATTGAGCGTGTATATGGTCTCGGGGATGTGTTAAAGGAGACGTCACCGGAAGCGGTTGTGAAGCTCACACACAAGACGATTAAGAAAGTTACGGAAGACGTAGAGCGATTGAAGTTGAATACCGCGATCTCCTCTATGATGACGCTTGTGAATGCGATGGAGAAGCAGGGGGTAGGGAAGACAGAGTACGAACTCCTTGTAAAAATGTTTTCCGCATTTGCTCCTCATATGGGAGAGGAAATTTGGCAGGAGGTATTAGGAAACGAGGGAAGTATTCACCTCAGCGATTGGCCGAAGTATGACGAAGCAATGATGCAGGAGAGTGAACTTACACTCCCTGTACAGGTGAACGGAAAAGTCCGTGCACAGCTCACCATTTCTGCTGATGCAACAGAGGAAGAGGTGAAGAATCTCGTGAGAGAACTCCCAGAACTGCAAAAGTGGATTGAGGGAAAAGACATCAAGAAGCTCATCTATGTGAAGGGAAAGATTGTAAATGTAGTTGTGTAGGTGAAAAGAAAACACCCTTTGAGGTGTTTTTTTAATCACAAACCAATCTCTTAAGGAGATTTTTTGCGATATAGATGGGCCAGAATATGGCCAGTTTTATATTTCCTTGCATGTCTTCGTCTGTTACAAAAGACATTGTTACAACGAAATATATTCCCGCAAGGATGGTGATAGTTTCTAACATAGTATTTTATTTTTTTGGTTCCATATAAAACATAGCAAAGAGAGAGAGAGAGTTGTCAATAGCTGATATTGACTTATCCACATAGGTATTATTGGTCACACTGAGAATATCAATGACAGTGGTATTTTTCTGGATTCCCGTTGGAGCCTGTGCCCGCGTAGGCGGATACGGGAATGACATGTAGGGAAAGGGTACGGAATGACAGGCGGGGCGGATGAAAATCATCCGCCCCGCCTCCAGAAAGAATTGCTTTGCAATTCTTTCTGTCGTCCCCGACTC
>JALVPH010000040.1:0-640 GCA_027031875.1 Candidatus Parcubacteria bacterium
ATCTCCTCTTTTGAATATCCGCGTGTCGTAAGAAAGCTCACCGCACTTCCCCACTCTTTTGGAGCAAAGCCGAGACGAAAGTGAGTAATTGTTTCATCAGTGAGTCCGCGAGAATGAAGGTAATCGAGTGCATCTGTATTTTTCATCAACTGCTCGTGATACCAATTCGTGAGATCCTCATGGAGTGCAAGGAGGCGTGCCCGCTCGTTATACTCAGAGGGTGATTGCCGTTCGTCGAGTGATACTCCCGCTTTTTCCGCGAGGATACGAAGCGCTTCTGGAAAATCAACTCGCTCAATTTTTTGAATGAAGGTGAAAATATCTCCCCCAAAACCGGCCGAAAAAGCGGCCGCCGTCAAGCCTCCGAGTCCGGAAAAACTTCCCGTTCAACACGCCGCGCCCGGCAAAAACTACAAGACCTGGAAGATCGAGACACCGCTGTTCGAGGCGGAATTTGTCGGCGCCGGGGCGCGGCTTCAGCATTTTCGCTTAAAAAAGTATCGCACCCGGGTGGAGCGGGGATCGCCGCCCATGGAGATCGTTTCCACCTATGGCAGCGGTTACTTTCCTCTGGCGCTTGCCCTGCTCGACCACGCCGATTGGCACCTCTCGACCCGGCCCTATGAACGCTCCAAGCCCG
>JALVPH010000040.1:650-4573 GCA_027031875.1 Candidatus Parcubacteria bacterium
TATTCAACCTCTCTTTAATGAGCTCGGGGAGTGAATTCATACTTCCTATATACCTTTTTCTTTCATTTTTTCAAGGAAAACAAGTGCTTCACGAAACACTACACGAGTGGATTCGAAAGGGAGTTTCTTGAGTACCTCTTCTGCTGGGCAGAGACAGAAGTCTTGGATTTCTTCTTCTTGAATTGAGACGCTTTCATCTGCAAGCTCCCCAAGAAAAAGGATCACATCTTTTTCAAGCACATGATCTGGGTAAGGTTTCTGAAAATGGAATACAAATTGTGTATCAGTGTAGAGCTTCTTCAGGGACATACCTGTCTCTTCGATAAATTCCCTCATTGCTGTCTCTTCATACGATTCCCCTTCTTCTGTATGCCCTTTCGGAAAGGACCAGTCCCCATTGTTTTGATGGAGGAGAAGGAATTGGTATCTGTCATTAATCTTACGGAACGGAATAACTCCGCATGAGGTTTCTTTTCGTATTCGTGTCATATGCGAGAAGTATATACTGAATGAGGACTTCTTGTAAGGTTTCTTATGAAAGTGGTTATATTCCTGGATTCCCAATCAAGTTGGGAATGACAAGGGGAGATAGTGAGATGGAGTATAATAAATCACGATCGTGAAGTATTATACTTCGTAAAGAGGAGGGGTGGTTTGTTTGAGCGTGTAGCTATATCCCTGGATTCCGCATCAAGTGCGGAATGACAGGCTAGTCGATAGATAATAAGGTGGTCTATCTATGTGGGTGGTTATGTTTCTGGGGTGACACCACTTTTGCAGCTTAATCCCAATATACTTCCCAAAGTAATTGAGCGCTTATTTTTGCCAATCACTTAATACAAAAGAGCAAAAGTGGTGTCACCGACAAAGAAACTGCTTTGCAGTTTCTTTTGGAAAGCGGGCGAGTGCGTAGATTACGCACTCGCCCGCTTTTTCTTCACACAGAGACAAACAGAATCTCAAAACAACTTCTACTATATAGACAAAATGCCTTACAACTCACCCTTCTCTGCAAGCTCTTCTATTAGCTTCTTTGTATCTTTTTTGATTTTTTTAGGAATCTTCACGTCAACCTGAATATACACATCTCCTTTCTTCGTCTTCGTCGCAACCCCCTTCCCTTTCACACGAAGCTTCGTGCATGGCTGTGTCCCCGCAGGAATTTTCACCTCTACGAAACTCCCGTCCGGAAGCGTCACTTTCTTTGTCGTTCCAAGTATCACTTCAGAAACTGAAATTTGTTTTTTCGTGTGGAGATCGAGACCTTCCCTCGTCCAATGCGGGTCCTTGTTCACCTTTACTTCAATGTAGAGATCACCCGGGATTCCTCCCCGAACTGCGTGTCCTTTTCCGCGCACACGAAGAACTGCTCCATCGTGAACACCTGGAGGGATACGGAACTTGACTGCCTCTTCCTTCTCCATAATACCGCTCCCTTTACACACATGACATACTTTCTCCGGAACCTTTCCTGTTCCATGACAAACGGGACATGTTTGCACGGTAGTAAAAATTCCCATCACACGCTCCTCAATTTTTCCTCGACCTTTACAGCGATCGCACACCTTAAGAGGGCTTCCCTTTTCTGCACCCGTTCCACCACACGCATCACACGCTGCTTTTCGTTTTATACGAATTTCCTTTTCTCCCCCGAGGAGAGATTCTTTAAACGAAATAGGGAGTGAAACGTAAATATCTTGCCCCTTACTCACACGAGAGGAGCGTCCACTACCGAAACCACTATGAGAGAATCCACCGAAGATATCTCCAATATCAAAATCTGCAAATCCACCAAAAGGACTCCCTTGAAAACCAGAGAAATCTTGCCAAGCTCCACCAAATCCAGAAAATCCTTGCCCTGCTCCTGTTCCACCTACACGGCCGAACTGATCATACTGAGCACGCTTCTTTTCGTCAGAAAGTACCTGGTATGCCTCATTGATTTCCTTAAACTTTTCCTCGTCTCCCCCTTCTTTGTCAGGGTGATACTTGTGAGCAAGTTTACGGAACGCTTTCTTAATTTCCTCTTGAGATGCATTCCTATCAACTCCGAGTATGTTGTAGTAATCTTTCATAGTTCTTCACGATACTTAATGCTTACCTAGGTATATGAGAGATTCTTCTCTTTCCCTACGAAAAGAGAGAATAGCACATTCTCTCCAATCGTAGAAAAAGATTAGGAATTCGTTTCCTCATCTTTTCCCTCATCAACAACTTCCGCATCTTGAACTTCATCGCTTTTCTCTGTTGAAGTTGTTTCTGTCTGAGATGCTCCCACATCTCCTGTCTTTGCGAGCTCTTCCCCAATCTTTTGGCTCACTTTTGCGAGCTCCGCGGTGAAGCGATCAATCTCATCCTTATCGTCTTTCTCTTTCACTTCTTTCAACTTGTTGATTGCTTCCTCAACCTCCTTCTTCGTTTCTTCAGAAACCTTCTCACCGTGTTCTTTGAGTGCCTTTTCTGCAGCGAAGATTGCCGCATCAGCCATATTACGCGCATCTGCGAGTTCCTTCTTCTTCTTGTCCTCTTCTGCGTGCTGTTCTGCTTCGCGTTTCATTCGCTCAATTTCCTCTTCACTCAAGTTGGAACCTCCTTCAATACGGATAGAATTCTGCTTTCCAGTTGCCTTGTCCTTTGCGGTCACCTCAAGAATTCCGTTCGCATCCACATTGAGCGTTACCTCAATTTGTGGAACCCCGCGTGGTGCGGGAGGAATTCCTTCAAGAATGAATCGTCCAAGCGACTTGTTGTCCGCAGCCATTGGTCGCTCCCCCTGCACGATATGAATCTCCACTGACTCCTGATTATCAGTCGCAGTAGAGAACACTTGTGATGCAGATGCAGGAATCGTTGTATTCTTCTCAATGAGCTTTGTGGCAACCCCTCCAAGCGTTTCAATTCCAATAGAGAGAGGAATCACATCGAGGAGGAGCACATCTTTCACCTCCCCTTTGAGTACCCCCGCTTGAATTGCAGCTCCAAGCGCAACCACTTCGTCTGGGTTGATCGATTTGTTTGGTTCTTTTCCAAAGAGATCTTTGATGAGTTCAGAAATCTTTGGCATTCGTGTCTGTCCTCCTACGAGGATAATCTCGTTGATATCTGAAGGGGTGAGTCCTGCATCCTTAATAACCTCTTTTGTAATTTCAATCGAGCGATCGAGGAATGGAGCAGCGAGTTCTTCAAGCTTCGCTCGTGTAAGTTTCATAAGAAGGTGAACAGGGCCAGACTCTCCAGAGCTAATGAATGGAATGTTAATCTCTGTTTCCTTCGTCACAGAGAGCTCATGCTTTGCCTTCTCTGCTGTCTCTTTGAGACGCTGAAGCGCGAGGACGTCTTTTCGCACATCGATTCCTGTTTCCTTCTTAAACTCTTCGGCAACCCAATCGATAATCGCACGATCAATATCCTCTCCTCCCATGTGAGAGTCACCTCCTGTTGCCTTCACCTCGACGACATCGTCACCAACCTCAAGAACGGAAATATCAAAGGTTCCCCCTCCGAAGTCGTATACGACAATCTTCTCGTCCTTCTTCTTGTTGAACCCGTACGCGAGTGCGGCTGCAGTTGGTTCATTGATAATTCTCTTTACCTCAAGCCCTGCAATTCTTCCCGCATCTTTCGTTGCTTGTCGTTGCGCGTCGTTAAAGTACGCAGGGACGGTAATCACCGCTTCTGTTACCTTATCTCCAAGCCTCTCTTCTGCATCTGTCTTCAACTTTTTAAGAATCATCGCGGAGATTTCCTCCGGACGGTAATCCTTTCCTCCCATCTCGATGAGGATCCCTCCGTCATCTGCCTTCTTAATTGTGAATGGAGAGTTCTTGATATCCTTCTGCACTGCGGGATCGTCATACTTGTGACCAATGTAGCGCTTTACTCCAAAGACCGTATTCTTCGGATTCGTCACCGCCTGTCGCTTT
>JALVPH010000041.1 GCA_027031875.1 Candidatus Parcubacteria bacterium
GTATATGTTGTATCATTATCTCTTCCTCTATAAAATCCTCCTTCCGAGTGTGCTTGCGCTCTTCATTGGGTTTCTCGTTACACCTATCCTCACTCACTACTTTTACCGCTACCGACTTTGGAAGCGAAAACCTATCACGGAATCTCGTGTAGAACGGAACGGGGAAGTGTGGGAAATGTCAGAAGAGTTCAAAAAAATTTACAACACGAAGGAGGTATCCACGCCACGTGTGGGCGGAATCCTCATCTGGCTCACTATCACGATTACAATCCTCTTCATCTCACTTCTCGGTTCAATTGTGGGGACTGACAACGATTCATTCTCAAATTACTTCTTTCATGTAATTACAAGAAATCAGACACTCATTCCTTTCGCTTCGCTCCTCTTAGGAGCATTCTTTGGGCTCATTGATGACCTCCTTCAGATTTTCGCAAAGAGCGATCACTTTTTGAACGGAGGAATTCCTCGAAGAGTGAGAATTTTCATCGTTGCGTTTCTTGGTGCGATTGAGGGAATTTGGTTCTACGAGAAGCTCGGTTTTCATCAGATTACTGTTCCTCTCCTCAATACGCAGATTGAACTTGGATGGTTCTTCATTCTCTTCTACATCATTGTAATGCTCGGACTCTTTTCGAGCGCAGTTATTGATGGAATTGACGGTCTCGCTGGGGGAGTGTTCGCAATCATTTTCGCTGCGTATGGGGTAATAGGAATTATTCAGAATCAGTGGAGTATCGCAGGGTTTTCTTTCCTCGTTGCTTCATCACTCTTCGTGTTTCTCTGGTTTAATGTTCCGCCTGCGCGCTTCTATCTTGGGGAGACAGGAATTCTCGCACTCGTCCTCTCGCTCTCATCGCTCATCTTTCTTACTCACACCGTTTTTGAGTTCATCCTCATCGGGCTTCCACTCATTCTCACTTCGCTCTCTGTCATTATTCAAATCATTGCACGACGATTCTTCCACAGGAAAGTGTTCCACGTTGCACCACTCCATCACCATTTTGAGTATCTTGGGTGGTCGCGCGAACGTATTACGATGCGTTACTGGATGTTTACCGTATTTACTTCACTTCTCGGAATTCTCATTGTGGTGATGAAGAATTTACCACTCCTCCGCACCTAAGTAGTAAACTCTCTCTTTTTTACTCCTATGACTCAAAAGAAAGGAAAACTCTACACGATTCTCCTCTGGATTACCTTTGCACTGCTCATCATAGGGGCGGTGATGTATGTTTCCGCTTCCCTAGGAATGTTTGCGAGGGACCCTCATCGCTTTACGATGGGGATTGTAAAGCACCTCGGTCTCGGCGCAGTCGGCGGACTCGCACTTATGTTTTTCATCGTGCGCTACATCCCTACACGGCTTTTCTATCGCTACGCGTACGTGTTTTATGGTTTGAGTATTCTCCTCACCGCACTCGTTTTTATTCCGGGAATTGGTTTCGCACACGGTGGAGCAAAGAGGTGGATTTCACTTGGGTTCATCAGCTTCCAGCCAGTGGAGTTTCTCAAAATTGGAGTTATTTTTGCACTCGCACATTGGCTCGTTCGGTATAGAGAGAAAATTCGCACATGGAAGGGGTTTCTTATCTACCTCTCTCACATTCTCATTCCTGTGGTGCTTCTCGTAAAGCAACCTGATACGAGTTCTATCATTCTCATTTTTGTAACGGCTCTCGTGCTTGCTTTCGTATGGAATGCAAGTTGGTCTCAACTCCTTGGTTCTTCTCTCCTCGGACTCGTCTTGCTCGGTGCGTTCGCAATGTATAGTCCCTACATTCAGAGACGCATTGATATCTTTCTCCATCCCGATCACGATCCACTCGGTGCAGGATTTCAAGCGAGACAGGCGAAAGCTGCGATTGGATCTGGAGAACTATTCGGTCTTGGACTTGGGAGGAGCGCACACAAGTTTGGTTCCTACCTCCCAGAATCATCAAGCGATTCCATCTTCGCGGTGTACGCTGAGGAATTTGGATTTGTGGGGTCTGTTGTGCTCATCGTTCTCTACCTCGCTTTTCTCTTCTTTGGAATACGTACTGCAAAACGAGCGAGGAATGCGTTTGATCAAACAATCGTGTTTGGCCTCACGTTCCTCATCGTCTTTCAATCACTCCTGAACATCGCAACGATTTCGGGGATTATTCCTCTCTCAGGATTTCCACTCATCTTTATGAGTGGAGGGGGAACTGCGCTCCTCGTGTCACTCTTTGAAGTGGGGATTATTCTCTCTGTTGCGAAGAGGGTAAGACGGAGGAACCCCTAAATCCATTTCTCTCGTAGGGAGAGATGTGCTATACTTGCGAGGACTATGCGCGTAGTATTTGTTTCAAGCCCGGAAGAGGAAAAATTCTATACTGTCATTGCTGTTGCAGAAGCACTCAACGATCTCGTCGACCGAGAGAATTTTGCTGACGTGCGCTTTTTCTACTTCTCATCAAAACCATTCGATAGAAAGATGGTGTATGAAAACAACCTTCGTTTCCAGAGAATGAACGTTGCACTTCTTAAAACTCCTCTTCTCAATTTTCTCTCCTTCCTTGAATCCCTCCTACAGCTCTTTGTTATTTTCCCTGATGTTGTTTTCTCGGCAGGAGGGTTGGAAACGAAACCATTCGTTCGCGCTGCGAAGTGGTTGGGGATTCCGGTAATTGTGCATGAAGAGAACTCTTTCCCTGATGAGGTGAATGAGGAGGTGCAAGATATTGCGTTTCGGATTACGGTTGCCTACAGGGAAGTTGCGCTCGCGTTTAAAAAGGAGAATAGAGAAAAAATCGTTCACACAGGTCAGCCACTGAGAAAAGTTCTCAGAAGGAAGATTGATCACGGGGCGCAGGAATTGCTTAACCTCGAAGCGGATGTTCCTGTCATTTGGGTACGCGGTGGAAAGGAGGGCTCCCTCTTTATGAATCAAATCATTGAGGAGTCACTCCCAGAACTCCTTTCTTCGTTCCAAGTAGTACACCAGACCGGAAAGGACAGCTTTAATGAGATTAAGATGCTCACTGACGCTTCGTTGGAGGGGAATTCGTTTCGCTACCGATACCACCTCTACGATGAGCTTGATGATCTCTCCAAAAAAATGCTCGCGAGCGTTGCAAGTGTTGCAGTCACGCGTGCACGAGTAGAGCTCTTTGAGCTCGCGTATTGGGAGATTCCTGCGATTGTTATTCCGCGTACAAACACTTACCGTAACTTTGAAATTGAGAACGCGTACAACTACGCACGGGCAGGGGCGGGAGTCGTGATTGAAGAGAATAATCTTACGAGTAGCGGGCTCGTGTTTGAACTGAGGAGAATTCTCGAGAATTTTGGTGTACGACAACAGATGATTGAGGGGGCGCGAAAGTTCCGTGTTGACGATTCGGAGGACAAAATTGCACGGGAAATTGCTAAGATCTACCTTAGTCACGAGGTGGAAGACAAGGAGGTATAAAAAGATACGGTTTACCCGTATCTTTTTCGTAAGACGGATGGTTACTCTCCCCCTTTCCTCTCATCGTGCATTTCTTGGTAGAGGTGTTCAAGAGCTTTCACTGCATCACCTGAAGAGATGTTGTTTTGATGGTAGCGAACTTCAGTTACGTCTCCTGCGGCCCATATGCGTGGATGTGTTGTCTGCTGTGTCCAGGGGTCAATTTTTACCTGGTTGTATTGATTTCTCTCTACGAGATGAGCGATGAGATCAGAATTTGGAATTTGTCCGATTTCAACAAAGATTCCTTTTACATCAAGTGTGTGTTCCTCTCCTGTATTTCTATCTTTATATATGAGGCCGTCAACAAAATTCTCTCCAAGGATTTTTGTTGTCTCTGCATTCGTGATACCTTTCACATTCTCTCGTGCAAGGACTCGGTCAACGGTAATTTTATCAGCACGATACTCATCGCTTCGTTGAAGGATAGTAACTGATTTGCAGTAAGCAGAGAGTTGCGCAGCAGTCTCAAATGCAGCATTTCCACCGCCTATCACTGCGACATCCATTCCAGAAAAGAGAGGTCCGTCACAACTTGCGCAGTAGGTAAGCCCCTTGTGTTCGAGGCGATCTGCTCCTTCTGCGGGAAGCTTCCTTCGCTTTGATCCTGTCCCCACAAAGAGCGCTCGCGAGGTGTAGGATTTTCCATTTTCCGTTTTCACCGTGAACGTCTTCGTTTGCTCATCGTAGTGCACTTCACTCGCGCGATCTGGGTACACGAGCGTGAGTGTGTTCCCATCTGCATAGTATTCAAGGTGTTTCCTGAAATTCTGTGCAAGTTCCTCCCCAGAAATCTCAGGCGTTCCAATCCAGTTGTAGATCGTTTCTGATACCACAGATTGTCCTCCGAACGCATCAGTAATGAGTAATGTTTTTAACTTCTTTCGTGCAGCATACACCCCTGCAGTTGTTCCCGCAGGTCCTGCTCCTATAATGATAAGATCATACATAACAGGGTTAAGTATAGTAGATGGAGGGAGGAGTGCAAGGTGAAAGATAACGACAGTTGCATCTTTCCTCTTACACATTTATACTTGTAGGTGATTATCCAATAAGTTAACTACTAGATATCACCTATGTACGATGACGATTTTATTATCCCTCCCCTTCGTGTAGGGGATACCCTACCTGATCTTGAGTTTGACGCGTTCTACCAGAATGATGAGAAAAAGTTGAGATTGGAAGATTATGAGGGGAAGTGGAAGATTTTCTTCTTTTATCCGGCAGACTTCACCTTTGTATGTCCGACAGAACTTGAAGAGCTCGCAGAACTCTATCCAGAATTTCAAAAAGAGGGAGCAGAGATTTTCTCTGTATCCACAGATACAGTATACGTTCACAAAGCATGGAAAGATCATTCAAAAGCAATTTCGAAAGTAGAGTATCCTATGGTTGCTGATCCTACGGGAGAGCTCTCAAAACTTTTTGGGGTATACCAGTATGATAAAGGTCTTGCACTCCGCGGAAGCTTTGTAGTAGATCCTGATGACAAACTTGTCGCAATGGAAATTCACGACGAGAGCATTGGGCGAAGCGGTAAGGAGCTCCTTAGGAAGCTTCGTGCTGCGAAATTTGTGTATGAACACGGAGATAAGGTATGTCCAGCATCTTGGGAACCAGGGAAGGATCCACTTGAACCAGGAATGGACTTAGTGGGGAAGATTTAATCTCCACTTTTCCTTTCTTGTAATTTTTGACGTATTTTTCACAGGTATGAAAAACTTGTCAAAAAATGAAAAGTGAGTAAAATTTCACGGAGAGTGTGGCGAAACTTATTCTCCATATTCGACTTTATATTACTCGCCATGAGAGAGAAATGCGTATGGATATAGAAAAATTTACGGAAAAATCTCGCCTCGTTTTTCAGGAAGCAATTCAAGAGGCATATGAGCATAAGAATTCCACCGTTGATTTCTTTCACATCTTGAAAACGCTTGTTACGATTGAAGGGACACTCATCGAGCGGATTCTCTCAGAAGAAGAGCTCGATAAGGAGAGTATCGTAAGAGATATTGAGAGTGAAATTGAAAAGCTTCCAAAGGTGGCAAACGTATCTACACCGCAGTTTACTCCCGCGATTGTGAGTCTTATGCGACGCGCGGAGAGAGTTGCGAAAGAAATGGGGGATGAGTATGTGAGTGTGGAGCACATCCTCCTCGCCTTCTTCACTGTTGATGACACGAGAGTGAAGGATTTCCTCAAGAGGAATGGACTCATTGAGGAACGTATTAGAAAGGTAATTGATGAATTGAGAAAAGGTATGAAAATTACAAGTGACAATCCAGAAGGAAATCAAGGTGTATTGGAAAAGTATGGAGAGGATTACACCGAACTCGCAAAACAGGGGAAACTCGATCCTGTTATTGGGCGAGATGAAGAAATTCGTCGTGTGATGCAAGTTCTCTCCCGTCGAACAAAGAACAACCCTGTTCTCCTCGGAGAACCGGGGGTAGGAAAGACCGCAATTGTAGAGGGACTCGCACAGCGTATTGTATCTGGTGACGTTCCAGAATCGTTGAAAGGAAAGCGCCTCATCGGAATTAATATCGGATCACTCCTCGCAGGGGCGAAGTATCGCGGAGAGTTTGAGGAACGATTAAAGAATCTCCTCAAGGAAGTTGAGAAAGAGGAAGGGAAGATTATCCTCTTCATTGATGAGCTTCATACGCTCGTAGGAGCAGGAGGAGGAGAAGGTTCGGTTGATGCGGGAAATATCTTGAAACCGCTCCTTGCGCGTGGAAAGCTTCGCCTCATTGGAGCAACCACCCCTACAGAGTATCGTAAGTATGTTGAAAAAGATGCGGCACTCGAGCGTCGTTTCCAACCGGTATATGTTGACGAGCCGGATGAGGAAGCAACGCTTGCAATTCTTCGTGGAATTAAGGATAAGTACGAACTTCACCACGGGGTAAAGATTAGTGACCCTGCACTCGTTTCTGCAGTGAAGCTCTCAAATCGATACATCACAAGCCGAAAAGCCCCAGATAAAGCAATTGACCTTATTGATGAAGCAACCTCTGCGATTAAGATGCAGATGGAGAGTATGCCGACAGATCTCGATCGTTTAAAGAGACAAATTTCCCAGTTAGAAATTGAGTTAAAAGCACTCGAAAAAGAAAAAGATGAGAAGAGTAAGGAGCGTAAGAAAGAGATAGAGCAAAAACTTGCTTCTCTTAAAGAAGAATTCAACGCGAAGAAAGCGGGATGGGAGCAGGAGCGAAAGCTCGTAAAGGCAATTCACGACATCTCAGAGAAAATCGATGAATTGAAAATTAAGGAAGAGCAAGCAGAGCGTAATGCAGATTACGAAACTGCCGCGAAAATTAAGTATGAGCAAATTCCACAGGCGCAAAAAGAACTAGAAGAAGCAAAGAAGAAGCTTGAAGCGATTCCAGAAGAGAAACGTGTGATTCGTGAGAATGTGACCGAAGAGGACGTTGCACAGGTTGTTGCGCGCTGGACAGGAGTTCCTGTAAATCGACTCCTCGAATCCGAAGCACAGAAGTTGATGCACCTTGAAGATCGTCTCCACGAGCGAGTGGTGGGACAAGATGAGGCGGTTACGAGTGTTGCGAAGGCAATTCGTCGTTCCCGTGCAGGGTTGAAGTCAGGGCATCGTCCGATTGGATCCTTTATGTTCCTCGGCCCTACGGGAGTAGGAAAGACGGAGCTCGCGAAAGCGCTTGCCGCTGAACTCTTCAATGATGAGAAGGCGCTCATTCGTATTGATATGAGTGAGTACATGGAGCGTCACGCGGTGAGTCGTCTCATTGGTGCGCCTCCAGGGTATGTAGGTCACGAGGAAGGAGGACAGCTCACAGAACCGGTACGAAGGAGACCGTATGCTGTGATTCTCTTTGATGAGATTGAAAAGGCGCACCCTGACGTATTCAACATACTCCTCCAGATTCTCGATGATGGTCGTCTCACTGACTCGCAAGGGCGAACAGTTGATTTCAGTAACACCGTGATTATTCTCACCTCAAATATTGGAAGTGAGTTTATGCTCGAAATTAAAGATCCTGAGGAGCGACGAAAGAAAGTGATGGAGAAAGTTCAGTCCTACTTTAAACCAGAGTTCCTCAATCGTCTCGATGCAATTATTCTCTTTGATGCAATTGATGAGAAAATGCTTCACGAAATCGTGAAGATTCACCTCAAACAGATTCTCGACTTCATTAGGAAGGAAAAGGGAATTGATGTGGAGGTGAGCGATGAAGCAAAGAAACAGATTGAGAAGCAGGGATTTGACCCTGCATATGGAGTCCGTCCACTTAAACGTGTCATCCAGACTGCAATTGTTGATAATCTCGCAGAAGGAATTATTTCTGGAAAGGTCAAAGAGGGGGATAAAGTGAAGATTGATTACAAAGATGGAAAGTTCACTGTCGAGAAGAAATAGTAGAAAAGGAAAAGCGGGCGTCGCACAACTGTGCGACGCCCGCTTTCTATGTGGACCTGACAGGACTCGAACCTGCCACCTCCTCGGTGCAAACGAGGCGCTCTAGCCAGATGAGCTACAGGCCCAACGCTGAGTAGTATAATAAAGCGTCTAAAAAATGCAAGTTTCTTGTCTCTGTTTTTTAAGATTGTTTCTTCCGTGTTATACTCCATAACGATATGGATACACAGACACGAGAGCGCGATGTGCGCGCACTACAAAAACTTACCCGTCTCACAAACTATCTCGCAGTAGCGCAGATTTTTCTCAAAGAGAATGTCTTTCTTAAAGAACCGCTCCGAGATGAGCATGTAAAGGAACGATTACTCGGACACTGGGGGACCTGCCCCGGAATCAATCTCGTCTATGCACACACGAACAGACTTGCTCGTGATTACAAAGAGCGGGATTTTCTCGTTACCGTAGGACCTGGTCACGGATTTCCCGCATACCAGGCGAATGTTCTTGTTGAAGGGTCGCTTACTCATTTCAACCCTCACACAATTCCCTACACGGAAGAAGGGTTTACGCAGGTAGTGCGTCACTTTTCCGTTCCTTACGGATATCCATCTCACCTCAACCCTCACGCGCCGGGAGTGATTCTTGAAGGGGGAGAGCTTGGTTACTCGCTTGCGGTAGCAACAGGAACAATTCTTGATAATAAGAAGCTTGTAAATGTATGTATTATCGGAGATGGGGAAGCAGAAACTGCAACACTCGCAACTTCATGGA
This sequence comes from Candidatus Parcubacteria bacterium, assembly GCA_027031875.1. Classification (GTDB taxonomy): domain Bacteria; phylum Patescibacteriota; class Minisyncoccia; order Phycocordibacterales; family UBA1006; genus UBA1006. The sequence continues at coordinate 8,649 of JALVPH010000041.1, forward strand.
ATGTGAACTCATTCATCTCTCCAGAGACAGATGGCGCGGTGCTCCCCGTGCTCCACTTGAATGGCTACAAAATTTCTGGACCGACCATTTATGGGCGAATGAGTGAACAGGATCTTCGCGCGCACTTCGAATCGATTGGATGGAAAGTGTACTATGTAGAATCAGAGGAAGAGAATGAGTCACTCCAGGAGCAACTTCTCAAAACGTTTGATGGTGCAATGCAGGATATCCTCCGCATTCAAGAACAGGGAAGTGAGACACTTCCTCCTCAATGGCCGATGGTTATCTTACGAACACCAAAAGGAATGACTGGACCAAAGGAGGTGGAAGGGAAGAAGATTGAGGGGAATTGTGATGCGCACCAAGTCGTATTTTCTGGAGTGAAAGGAAATGCTGAAAACCTTCATATTCTTGAGGATTGGCTTCGTTCCTACAAGATTGATGAACTCTTCCATTTTGAGGGCGAAGAGAAGAAGGTAATACTCGATGACGATATCCTTAGTCTCTTCCCAGAAGAGGAGCGAAGAATTGGACGATCGCCCTACGCACACGGAGAGCGAATAAGGATGCCAAAAACACCTCGTTTTGATGACATCTACGTGCAGCAGGAGCTCCTTAAAAACGAAGGGGCAAGTTCTATGGAAGAGGCGGGAAAGTACCTTCGCGATCTCGTTCGCTTCAAGAATGAGGTGAGATTGTTCTCTCCTGATGAAACCTATTCGAATAAGCTCCACGCGATTTTTGAGGCAACAAAACGTGTGTGGCAGAGAAAACTAGAATCTTGGGATAAGGATTTTGGACGGAGCGGACGCGTTATTGAGATGCTCTCAGAGAACGTTCTCTTTGGGATGTTGTGGGGGTATACACTCACCGGACGCTATGGATACTTTGCGACCTACGAATCATTTGGTCAGATTGTTGCATCGATGGCAGATCAGTATGTAAAGTTTATTAAAATTGCTCGTGAGGTTGCATTCCGTAATCCCGTTCCTTCTCTTAATGTGATTCTCTCTTCGCTCCTTGAGCGACAGGACCACAACGGATTTTCACACCAGAACCCTTCATTCATTGCTGAGAATCTCGACCGTGATCATGATATCGTAGCCGTTTACTTCCCAGCAGATAAAAATTTGATGAAGCTCGCAATGGAGAAAACAATGCACTCGTTTAATCGTCTTAATGTGATTGTTGCAGGGAAGCGAATGAAGCGCACCTTCCTCACACGAGAGCAAGCAGAAAAACAAGCAGAGCAGGGAATTATGACATGGGATTGGTTCTCGCAGAGAGACCCTCACGTTACCATCGTTACAATTGGTGATTATGTTACAGAGGAAGCAATCGCTGGACTTATCCTCTTGCGAAAGACGCTCCCTCACATCCGTACTCGCTTTGTGAATGTGTTCTGTCTCAATGTCTTCGATGAGAAGTGTTCTCACTTCTCACGAGAGGAGATGATACGGAGATTTCTTGGAAAAGATACGGGAATTCTCTTCCACTACCACGGATACGCAACAACGATTGAGAAGCTCATCTTCCCCTACAACATCTCCGATCGAAGCATTATTCACGGATACCGCGAGCGTGGTTCAACAACATCACCATTTGATATGCTTTCACGAAATGAGCTCACACGTTACCACCTTGTTCGGTCGGTTGCTCGGCTTGCACACAAGAGAGGCCTTATCGATGAGGATGGACTTCGATCTGTTGAAAGAGATATGAATACGCGTATCGAGAATGAGAAAGCTTACATAAAAGAACATTTTATTGATCCTCTCGAAGTGCGCGAGTGGGATAAGGAAATAAACATTTTTGACTTGCCAGAGGACTAATTTTCCCTATAATGCACGACTATATGAAGAAACTTGAAGCAAAAAAGCGTGAAGCAGGAGAATCACCAGAATACATTCGTAATGAAGAAAAATACGTTCCTGCGGTTGTATACGGAAAAGGAATGGAAAATCTCCTTGTAAAAGTTCCTGATAACGTATTTCGATCTATCTACAAAGATATTCGTGATGGTGTAACATTTGTACTCGCTGTTGAGGGAGATAAGGAATACAATGTAGTGTTGAAGGATATGCAAGTGCATCCTACAACAGGATTTCTCCTCCACCTTGATTTTCTTGTAGAAGGAGAATAGTTCATTTTAAGAAAAAGGGCTTACACCCTTTTTCTTTTTCTCTATGCTATAATTCTCCGTATGAACAAAAGAGGGAGAAAATTTATCGCTTTTATTCCTCTCTTCCTTTCGCTTGTGCTTGCGTTTGGTTTTTTTCAGCACTCATCAGCACTCGTGCAGTGTCGAGCAGGGGAGTCTCAGGAATCTTGTAAGGCGAGGCTTCTCAAGGAATTAAAAGAGAAGGAGGAAGAAGTAAAGGAACTTCAACAGGGAATTCAGCAGGAGAATGCGAAGCAGAATGCGCTCTATCAGGAGATACGACGAATTAACGCAAAGATTCGAGAGACATCGCTTGCAATTAGCAGAAAGGAACGACTTATTTCCCGCCTCCGTTCAGAAATTTCTTCAAAAGAGGAAAAGATTCGCGAACTCAACGAGAAGTTGAAGAGGGAGAAGGAGTCTCTCGCGCGAATCCTGAGAAGGAAGTATGAGCTTGGAGATACGACAATTTTAGAATTTCTCCTTTCGAGCAAATCTCTTTCAGACTTTTACCACGACGTATCACTCTTTTCCTACATTCAGAAGTCCCTTTCTTCCTCCTTCAAAGAGATTGATGCGTTGAAACGAGAGATTTTTGAGGAGAAGCAGGAGCTGGAAGAGAAGAAAGAGGAACATGCGAATGAAAAGTATCAGCTTGCACTCGAGAAGGGGAAAGTGGAAGTTGAGAAGAGGGATAGGGACGTCGCATTACGTGTGAGTCAATCGAAGGAAGCGACTCTTGCACAATTGAAAAAGAAGAGGGAAGAGGAAATTCAAAAAATTCGTGCAATGCTCATTCAGTTTAATGGGAATGGGGTGAGCCGGAAGATCTCTTTTGGAGAGGCATACGACTATGCAAAATTTGCCTACCGCAAGACGGGAGTTGATCCTGCCTTTCTCATCGCGATTATGCAACAGGAAACGAATCTTGGAGGAAACGTCGGAGGATGTTACGTAACGAATTTAGAGACAGGTGACGGGGTAGGGAAAGACTCCGGTCTCTCTTATGAAAAGGTGATGGGAAAGGGGAGTTTACCTTACTTTAAGTACCTCACTGAAAAACTTGGTCGAGATTGGAGAAAGACTCCTGTTTCTTGTCCAATTGATGTAGGACATCGCGGATCTGCAAGGAAATACTACGTCGGACGAGGATACGGTGGTGCGATGGGGTATACGCAATTCATTCCGAGCACATGGAAACGCGTTGAGGGAAGAGTGCGAGAAATTCTTGGTGCCCCTTATGGTGTTGCAGATCCGTGGAATCCACAACACGCAATAATGGCGACAGCGCTCTACATACGGGATTTAGGAGCTCATGGAAAACTCTCTAAAACGACATATTCAAGTTATGTCCGTGCGGCGTGTCGTTACTATGGAGTGTGTGGTTTCTATAATAACAGCGTGATGAACAAAGCACTCAAAATTCAGAAACTCATCGATACGCTTGAGAGAGATTAAATTTTGGTAATTCGTAACTATTCCGGACCAATTTCTCGAATCAAATCATACTCCGTATTGCGTAAAAGCCTGTAAATAAGCGGTAATATGTCTTGATCCCTGTGGTTAAAACGGAAGGAAATTTCAGAGAGATATAAATGGAAAAACTTTTTGTGTATTCCTCGGTATTGGTAGAGCCAATTCTTCGCATAGCTCCAGAATCCTTCAATGCCATTGATGTGGTCTCTCCCTTTCGGTTTTCCTTTCTCTTTCTTCACGATGACGTGTTCCCCTCGTAGTGCAAGAGAGGCATAGGCTTGGTAGTCATCAGTATAGTAGAGGCTCCCTGGTTTCGTATACCTCTCTATCTCTCTTCGTAATGTATTGTATTTCCTGTTAGGAACAATAGAACAACGTACCTTTCCGTTACGTTTGATGATACCAAAGACGAGTATCTTTCCATGAGCTCCCCAACCTCGTTTCCCCTTTCTTTTTCCACCAAAATGGTGATTCATCCATTTCGAGAATACCATCAAGTGGTTCTGTCTGTTGTTCATAGTATGCTAAGACTGCACGAATTGCTCTGTAGAAACGTTCTGCAGTTTTGAGTGAACAGGTGATACGAAAACGAGCACGGTATACGGGAACTCCAAGCACAAAGTATTCCAGCAACTGTCGTTTCGTCTTTGAGGGAATACGAAAGTGATTCCACACACTCGTTTTCACACTAAACTTGTATCCACAAGAACGACACTTTCTACGTCCATCTCCTAGAGTATATGCTCTCCCAAAGTTACACTTCGGACATCTGTTTCTCATGACTTAATCTTAACAGATTGGTCCGATTTGGTTACGAATTACC
>JALVPH010000042.1 GCA_027031875.1 Candidatus Parcubacteria bacterium
GGGTAAAACCCTCGCCCGCCTTCTAAAAAACACCTCGCATCAAGCGAAGTGTTTTTTCTATCTAAGGAAATTTGGATTGATTTTTCTTCCTGTTCGTGAATCGACGATTTCGAAGTGGAGGTGCGTTCCTGCGTGAGAATTTCCACTCTTTGGTCGTGGGCGAACGTTTCCAGTATTTCCCATCGTTCCAATCTTCTGTCCTTGCTCTACTCGCTGTCCTACTTTTACGAGCGTGCTCTTTAAGTGAGTGTAGCGAGTCTTCGTTCCATTACTATGTCGTATGAGCACATTGTTTCCGTATCCTCCCCCGCAGCGATAACTTCCGGTTCTACAATAGCTCACTACCCTCTCCACTACCCCACTTGCGGATGCAACAACTGGAGCTCCCCAATACTGACCGTAATCTATTCCGTAGTGGAAGCCTCCTCGGCGAGGTCCGAACCAAGATGTTACTGTCCCTGCTGATGGTCGTGCATAGTATGAATTTTTCACACTCTTTGAGGTTTTTCGGATAGCAAAAGCATTTTGCTTGTATCCTGATGATCCTTTTTCTTGTTTCTTAACTCCATTAGGTACAAGTATTTTATTTCCAATAATAAGTTCACGATCGTCAGTGATATCGTTCGCTATTCGTATGTTATCTAGAGGAACGTCATAACGTTTTGCTATCCTGGAGAGTGTATCACCTTTACGTATTTTATGAAGAATTCCTGTTGTTGGGAGTATTCTCAACTTCTGCCCGGGATGAATATCTTTTGCTGATTTCAGATTGTTTTCCCATTTAATTGTATTCGTTGAAACAGCATACTCTTCTGCTATCTCTGAAAGTGTGTCACCGGGTTTTACTTCGTAGATTCGAATAGGGATTCCGTTTTCATCTACGATCTCAGTAAATTCTCCTTCAGAAAGGTTACTGTATCCAATTTCATCGTATGGGATAGGGTGAATTGCGTCATCAATAACATTTGGGACAGCCAAGCCTCCCTTTCCAATATGTGTGAGAGGGCCCATATCACTTTTAACAACATCCAATGAAGAATTTTCATTATTTTCCGCAACCACATTCCCCCTCTGCCCAAGGAGAGGAACGAGGAAAAGAGCGAGGAATAGGAAAAGTGTTCCTGCTTTCCTCACCCCCTCTCGTTTCTGTTGTGAATGAAACATGCTCGAAGACTCGAGTTGTTTTCCTGTATCAGCCATGTACGCGAAAATGATAGCAACATTTTTCATAAAGGAGTATTGACATAGATGTTGATTTATGTTAAATTGGACACAAGGAAAATGTTGTTTTCCTTGTTTCTTTCTCCTTTTTCGTGCTACACTTACCCCGATGAATGAGAAGAAAATCCTACACACATCATTCCTTGATGGGGATATTATGGTATCCGATAGTTTTGTGTTTAATGGGAAAGAGTACCTCCTCCTCTCAATAACAGAAGACGGAGAGGGGAAGCAAACATTGAGACTACTTGGAATTTCTCGTGGAAACCTTGGAAAGGTGTACCTCGTGAAGAAGGAGGATCTAGAGCATCATTGGGGAGAGCCCGATTTGGAAACACTTATCCAGTCATCACTTCTCACTTCTTAATATTATCTCACACAGATTACTCACTAATGTAACATCTTATGGACACTACTATGAATTCACAAAACAACGGAGCGACACCTCGTCACGAGCGCATTATGAATGCGAAGAGCGAAATCCATTCTGTCATTGATCGTATTTTTGATATTCAGTGGAAAGATCTCGATACTGCATCAGGAAACCGTTTTATCGAGACAGGAGGAAACGCTTTTGACCCGGCTTTTGAAGCAACTGAACAGGAGAAGCAGAATATTGAAGAGCAAAAAGCACAACTTCACGATGCAGTTGAACTCTATAAGCTCGAGCACTACAAAGCAATTTGGGATGAACTGCTCGAACACTTTCGTCGTGAGAAGAGGAAGGCAGAGCAACACAACGATGATGCTCGGCTCAACGAGCTGAGAGCGCTCTTTGAGTCCGCAAAACGTGCGTTCGATGAGATTATCGCTGTTGTTGCAGAACTTCACGGAGATACGAGTGAAGAGTCGCAAGAGGCGAGAGCTGCATTCGCTCATAAAGCTGGTGAGCTAAAACAGCGTATTGAGCAGGATTTGGGAGAGCATACAGACGCGAATGAACCTAACGAGAATGAACTCAATCAACGCACAAAGCATGAGGAAGAAAATCAACCTACCTCTCAACCTATGGAAGAAAGAATGAATTCTCGTCCTTCTGGAAGAGAGAGTGTGAAAGGAGAGCAAACAACAGAAGGCAAAGAGACATCTTCTTCATCAACATGGGAATTAGATACAAAGAATGAAACGATACGAAAAATCAAGGAAAATAGGAGCGCTGCTGCCCTCCTCGTCCTCCTCGAGTATGAGTACCTCCCTAACGCTACGGAAAATGTCGATGTTGAAAAACTTGTAGAGAGAGTGCTCAAAGAGTATCACTCAGTTGATGAGGTAGAGCGCGATCTTATGCGCGTGCTCAACGATCGACTTGGTCACGAAGAGCGAATGAAACATCGTTGGGATGGATATCAGGTTCTCCTTGATGCACTTCGCCCGCTTTTTGAAGCAAAGGCAGAAAGCGCGGGGCAGTCGATGAACCCTGAATCATCTCGCGATGGGGGAAATGCTCTCGGAGAACAAGCTCCTGCTGGAAGCCAAGAAGAGGGAGAGCAGAATGGAGAAAATGCGTCATCCAATAATCAGGAAAGCGGAGACGAACCTACAAATCCTAGTGCACAACCACCTCAACAGGAAAACGCTGCAGATAGAGAAAGGGGTGAGGAAGGTAACCCTGAGGGGAATGTACCTGCTTTACGAGAACAAGGAGGAGAGAATAGGAACGGAGAAGGCCAAGAAGGACAAGAGGGGAGAGAAATTCCGAGAGGAAACATTATGACGGCGCTTGAGAGGGCGAGAGAGTCTGCAACAAATAGAAAAATCAATTACATCAAGAAAGTGATGACACAATTTGCAGACAAAGATCGTCTTATGACAAAGACTTCTAAAGGGTCTTACGCTAAACGAATTTTACGTTGGATAAACGCAAAAGATAATGATCAAGAACTTCACCAAAAGTATCTACGAGCACTTGAGCTTGCTCAGCGCCCTACGAACGAACTTACTGATGAGGAGAGGAAGTTCTTCCTATCGTTGGACCTTAGGCAGTTTGTGAATGAAAAGAGGTTAAAGAATGACGGTCTTCTTGATTCATATAGTCTCACAAAAGAATCGATTCGTCGTCTTGAAGATCACCTCATGAATCTTGAGGCGAAGATTACTCGTGATGAAGTTAAGGATAGAAACTTTCTTGTAAAAGGATTTAATGAGTTTCGTGTTCTTTGGAGGAAGTTTAAGGTATGGCACCAAAATCCAGAGAATAAGCGAGAGTTAAGGAAACGAATACGATTCTCCGCTCTCTCTGCAATAGGAACAACTCTTACAGGAGGATTCCTTGCTCCCGCACTCTTTGGTCAGATTGCAGCGGCAAGCTTCGGGTCTCAAGCAATTCGTTTCGCAGGCAGCTACCTTGGAGGTGAGACATTCCGTAAGGTTTACGATGCAACCGAAGGAAGAGATTTCCGTGAGAAATTTGTAAAGCTTAGAAAGTGGAGAGCAGAACAACTCAAGGAAGCAAGAGAAACAATCAAGGACCCAGAGTTACTTAAGAAGAGGGTTGAGCAAATTACTCAAAGTTATAACGGACGACGCGATGAGCTTCTTAAGGATGAGATAGCGCGTGCGAAGAAGGTGAGAAAGCAACAAAATAGGCGTATCTGGGCTGACCGTATCGGACGAGTTGTAGGGGCATTTGCCGCTGCAGGGCTTGAACACTACATTCAGACGCATAATGCTCATGAGCATGTTGAGCCTATAACTGCGGAGGAGATGAAACCAAAACCTCTCCCAGAACATGGTCCGGTTACCGATCTCCCTGATCATATTCGAGAATGGACTGGTCCGTTCCTAAAGGATGGTCACATAAAACCTGAATTGCTCACAAAAGATATCTTTATTAAACCTGGTGATGGGGTTACTCAAATTATGCAGAGACAATTGAGTGGAAATCCAGATCTTATGAAAGTATTTGGGATTCAAGATACCTCCCCTCTCACACTCAAGCATCTCGCGGAGAAACTCGGATACATTTCTGATAAGGGGCAAGTTCTCCTTAAGCTTAAACCAGATCATGGGTATCTCGTAACATACCTTGAGGCAGGTGGGAAGAAAATCCCTGCTATTATGGAGGTTGATAAGGCGGGAAATCTCTTCGAGACACATATGCTTAGTGATGGGAAGTTGAGTATCGTCAATCATATAAAAAATACAGTAAGCCGTGTTGCGGAAACTGCTCAAACAGTTGAGAGACCTTGGGAGTACTTTGGAGACCCTAATCACCATGTTTCTAAGGTGGTTGAACACGTACAAAACGTAACAGATCATAGGGTGAATGTAGAGTATGGTGGTACAGGCGTGATTGACGGTGCAATGTCTCCTGATGTTTCTGATGTTCAGTATGGAGGAGCTGGTGTGATTGATCATACCTCTTCAACTGCTGATACTGTTCAATACGGCGGGGCAGGTGTTCTCCATCCAAAGGAAATTCCAACACAAGCTTCGATACCTCTTGAGAATAATCCAGTTCCTCCAACGATTCACAGTGCTGTGGAGAAGATAAAAGTGAAAGGAGATACAAGGATTAATGTAAACATTGTTGGTGGAATAGGAGGATTCTTTAAGAGAATATTTAATCCATTCTATACGAGACCTAGGTTTTACCCACAAACGATTCCTGTCTACGGGAGGAGAATTGTGAGTGGTATAGGTCGTGCTGCGAGAGACATTAGTTTCGGGCACGCACAAAATACGCGGTAAACAAAAACCATCAAAAGGGTTTTTGTTATGGGATTGGATTGGAAAAGGTAGAGGGCGGCGCTTTCGGCGCCGCCCTCTATTTCATCTACTGAACTTTCGTAATATCTGGGACATTTCTATGACCTTCACCTGGATTAAACATTGTGTAGAACACCTCAATTGCTTGTTCTGTGTTGAGTGGTTCAGAACGTATTCCCATCTGTTGAAGCCCTCCTTGCACGATGGCAATTCTCTGCTCAAGTTGACTTCTCTGTTCTTCAAATCGCTGGACTTCTTCATGGAATTTTTCTCTTTTTGATTTTCCACCAAAGAGATTAGAGAAAAATCCTCCACTCTTCTTCACTGTGAGTAATGTCCCCTTATAGGGAATCACAACAAAGAACTTCTTATCCATAATGTTCACCGAACTCGTGAACCATTTGATGAATTCTATATATTCACGTGTTTGCACCCGCAGTAACTCTTCCTTCTGTTGCTGGAGTCGTCGCTCGAGTGTGAGGAGGTAGGGGCGCACATCGAAACGCCGTGATTGAACTGCAATTTGTATTGGGAATTCGAGTGAATTGAGAAAGGATTGAAACTGTGAAATGAGCGCTTCCTGCTCCTCTTGAGATTTGAGTGCCATATTTACCGAGGAGGTGAGAAGGATTGCGCGGAGGGAGCCATCTCTTAACACAACAATTCCATCTCGAATCTCCTTAATAGGTATGAAGTCTTGTGTTTTTACCCCCTGATACTTTCTTGTCATACACACGTATCCTATCACAACCAACATTTTCTTAAAAGAGTAGGGAAAACGTGTATAATAGAAATATGCGTTTTGAAATTCCACAGTTTATTAATGTGCAAGATAAACTCTTCGGTCCATTTAGTTTTAAGCAGACGCTCTACCTTGTAGGAGGGGGAGGGATTGTGTATGCGATCTACCGAACACTTCCAGGTATCTTTATGTTCATTCTTGGTGTTCCTGTTGCAGTACTTTCTATCGCGCTTGTGTTTTATAAGCCGAATGGGCGTGAATTTATTGACATGCTTGAAGCAGCATTTGTCTATGCAATGAGTGAGAAATTTTACCTTTGGAGGAGAAGGGAACCGAGGCAAGAGGTAAATGTTGAGAGGAAGAAGGCACGTATTCTCGCTCCAGGAGAACTTCCTAAGGATACGCGAAAGAAGATATCCGATCTCGCCTGGTCGCTCGATATTCTTGATTTCAATGCAGACACAGATGAAGAGTGAACTATTTGATTTAAGGAACAGTGGTCACCAACGTAGCGTTCATTACTGAAACGCGTTATATTGTTACAGTTAGCCTCACTGCATTCATATGAGAAAGTATGTTTCACAATTTATTATTAGAATTATCTTTGTGTTCATTTTAGGAACACCCCTTTCCCTCTTTGCACAAGTGGGGAGTTTTCAGCTTTACACAGCTGATGATATTCTCACGGAGATTTATCCAGAGGTTCCTGGCCCACATGAGGAGGTAAAGCTCCATCTTAAGAGCTACGTATTCAATCTCAATAACTACTACATCGCGTGGTATCTCAATGGGAATAAAGTAAAGGAAGGGTACGGAGAGAGAAATTTTTCCTTCACCACAGGGAAATCGGGTGAGGTAACACGAGTACAAGCGAATATTGAAATTGCTGGAAAGGTATATAAGAAAGAGTATCGTTTCTCTCCCGCAGTTGTTGATCTCCTTTGGGAGGCGCAGGATGCGTATGCTCCACCGTTCTACCGCGGGAAGACACTTCCTCTCTACCAAGGAAAGGTAAAAGTTGTTGCAGTTCCCGAAACGCAAATTATTGAACCAAAGGATTCATCAAACCTTGTCTACTATTGGAAGAGGAATGGTAAGAATGTTATTGGTGCTTCTGGTTTCGGTAAGCGTTCTTATACGTTCGAAACGGATCCGCTCGTATACAACGAAATCATTATCGTGAGAACGAATGATAGGAGGGAAAATTCGTTTGCAGAAAATAAAATTGGAATTCACGTGAAGGACTTTTCACCTAAGATCTTGTTCTATAGAATGGATAAGAGCGGACGAATTCTCACGAATCGTGCTCTCAATCGTTTCAGGATGATCAGCGGCGATTCCGTTCACCTCTCGTTTCACCCTCTCAATATGTCAACAGTGAAGCCTAATTTCGTTGATCTCTTTGTAAGCTGGTTCATTAATGGAGAAGAGAGAGAGCCACAAGATTTTGCTCGTCAGGACGAACTCGCTATTACTACAGGCGGGGAGCAGGGAGAAGTTGAGATTAAGGTGAAATTAGAAGGGATTCAAAAGATCCTTCAAACGACAGAGGAGACAGTGCGACTTCTCTTTCAGTCGAAAGAATAAGGTAACTACTACGCAACACTATTATGGATTCTAGTAATACGAAAAAGAAAAGAAAGATTATATTCATTGTAATTGGAATTGTTCTTGTCCTCATTCTTCTATTCTTTCTTTTGAAAGGAAAGCATGTTCCTTTCTTGAATAAAGTAATGGGAACACTTCCCAAAGGCGAACACGTGCAAGCACCGAAAGAGCGCGGAGAAACAGAGAGACAAGAAACAGGGAAAGTGGAGAAACAGAGAGAAAAAGAACAACGAAAACCAGAACCACGACTTCGTCGAATTACTGATTTTCCTACAGGTGGATTTGTCGGATTCCAATACGTACATCCAGAACTTGTGAAAGATATTGTGATAAACGCACAAGGTGAAAAGCAGGAACTCACACGAGAGATTCAAGTTGAAGAAGATATTGTTCGATATAGTGACATCGCACGAGGGAACGTTTTCAGAGCAGTACTTAATCCCTATGATCTCAAAAGAGAACTTCTTGTTGAAAATTTCATTCCGAACGTGGAGTATGCATTCTTTTCTCCTGATGGAAAGCACGTTGCCTTTCAGTATTGGAATAAGCCAGAGCGTACTGCAGAGACCTACCTTGGGAAGATTTACAAGAAGCAACCAAATGTTCAACCGTGTCCCTATACATTCAAAAACGTGGAGATAGGAGATGAAGGTGAGCACGTTATAGATCTTCACAAGTTTCTCAACGAAGATCCGAGGACGCGCGTTTCTCTCTCAGGAGTCAACTCTCCAGGAAACGAAGGAAACGTCGTCGTTCCCGAGACAATTACCGCGATTAAAAATTTCCAAGCAGTTTACGGTCTTACTGTTGATGGAAAGATTGGAGGGGATACAGAGAAGAAGATGAAGGAAATTTGTGATGCGCGGCAGCTTGAAAAGGCAAAAGAGGAGCTTGCAAAAGAGAAGACACAGTATGATATGGAAGGGCAGTTTCTTCCGAAAGGGATTGTCGCTATTGCACTCTCACCGGACAGTAAACAACTTTTCACTCTCGAGAAGGTGAAAGATGGGTCTGTTGGCTTGGTAACGAATTTTGATGATGGAACAAAAAAGACAGCATTTAAATCCCCATTCTCTGAGTGGATTGCACAGTGGAATAGTGACAGAAATATTCAGATTACAACGAAAGCGTCCTACATCACCGACTCATACACCTATGGTCTCGATCCGACAACGGGGAGGTATCACAAGACGCTCCCTCAGGAGCATGGGCTTACCACCCTTGCAAGTCCTGATAATAAAAAAGTATTTATTCACACAGTGAGTGATGGAAAGACAAAAGATTACATTTTCTTTAAAGATGAAGATAAGAAGATTGTGCTCACTGATGTACACACCTTTCCAGAAAAGTGTGCGTGGACGAGCGATAGCGCAACACTTTACTGTTTCGTTCCTAATAATTTAGAGAAAGACGGAGAGTATCCTGATCGTTGGTACCAAGGACTGGAGCTCTTCTCAGATCAACTATGGAAAATTGATGGGAACACAACTCAGGAAGAGCTCGTTTCTGATATTCCTACTGAATATGGAAAAAATCTCGATGCGTGGAAGGTGGGGATTGATCCAAAGTCTCATTACCTCTACTTCATTGATAAGGGATCTGAGACGCTCTGGAGTTACCGTCTCTACGACGCAGAGGGAGAGTAGTGTTTGCATTTTTCTTCCCTTATGTTACATTTTTTAGCACTATGTTAACTTCAAAGAAGAAGCAAGACGTTATCAAGGGTGTTCAAACTCATGATTCCGACACTGGTTCTCCTCAGGTGCAGATAGCACTTCTCACCGAACGAATCAAGGAACTCACCGAACATCTTAAAACGCATAAAAAAGATATTCATTCCCGAAGAGGGCTTATTAAGATGGTCGATAGGAGAAGGAAGCTCCTCCGCGATTTTCAGAAGAAAGATCCAGAGGCATACCGAGCACTCATCAAGAAGCTCGGGCTTAAAAAGTAGAAACTACGTGAGGTAGTTAGATTGAAAAAGAAAAGGAACTTCCTTTTCTTTTTTGTATTGAAACGATATACTATAAATATGGATTCTGACGACAGTACAATTCAAGGAATAAATCAGCAGGGGGGTGTGGGAGCATCACAAACACCGAAATGGAAGAGAAATACCCCCTCTCCTTCTCATACATTGGGGGCCACGAGCAGTTCCTCTACCGCACCACAGTCACACGTGCCTCTTTCACGTCAACCTTCTTCCCCCTTATCGCAAACAACAGCAACAGATGAACAATCGAAGGATACCGGAGGTGAATTGAAGGAAATAGAGCAAGAGCATAGCGAAACACGCACAGTGTCAGATGCTCCAGACACGATTACGAATAGTGAGCAGATCCCCCAAGTCTCTGTATCTGATGAAGAGAACTCGTCGGTGGGTGCAGGCGCGAAAGATGATGATCTTGATTTACTTCAAAAGGAGATAGAAGAACTTCTCGGAAAGCTCGAAGAAGAGGAAACGCAATCAGGAGAGAGTGGGTTTTCTCCGAGTCAAAAAGCAGCACTCTCTTCTATTGAAGAGCGAAGAGAACAGACTTCTCTCTCTCAGGAGGATGTGGTTAAGGAGGACGAAGAATCTCGCGCTGAAGCTATTGAGAAGTTGAAGAAGGAAATCGGGGCTCAAGTGACGCAGGTTGGAGGAGAAGGTGGTGAGATGAAAAAACCAAAAGGCGTAGAACATACCTACTACGAGGACCTTTCTCAAGCGATGGGGAAAAATGATCCACGCACAATGTCAACGCTCATTACAAGAGCACGGATGGAAGAGAAGGTAAAAAAGATTAAATCCCCACTTTCAAAGAAGAATTTCTTCTACATAATTGGAAGTATCATTCTTCTTACAGGGGTTATTTTCCTCTTTTCGCTTGTCTTTAAGAAGAAAGAACCAGTTCACTACATTCATGAGAAATCTGTTCCTTCGCTCGTGTACAGTGATAAGAGCACAGGAGTAAACCTTGCTGCACTCTCTCCCGAAGAAGCAAAACAAGCGGTGAGAAAAGTTCTTGAAGAGAAAGTTCCGGAGGGGACTATCCATAATGTATATTACGTTGATAAGAAAGATTCAGGGATGGCCATTCGCTTCGGTGTGGATAAGGTCTTTGATAAGCTCGAAGTGAAAGCTCCTGAATCATTTAGGAATTCTGTTTACCGTAATTTTATGCATGGTGTGTATGGAGGAAGCAAGAATCATCCATTCCTTCTCTTTACTGTTAAATCATATGATAGGGCATTTCGCGCGATGAGGGAGTGGGAGCCTCATATGATTGATGATCTTGGTGTAATGCTTAACCTTCCCGATAAAGCATTTGATAGGAGCCTCCTTGAACCTGGCTTTCAGGATGACATTATACAGAACAAGACAGTTCGTCTCGCACGTTTTCTCCCAAGAGAGGTGGACGAAACAGGGGAGATTATAGATGAAATTTATGGGGATAGTGAAACTTCCTCTAGTGATGCTTCTTCGTATGAAGAAGTAAGTAATACATCCTCTCAAAAAAGCGTAAACAACTCTGTGATCTCTTCAATTTCTTCACTCCTTTTTCCTCATCTTGCTTACGCGCAACAGAACAGCAATACTGGAGTTATCTGTCGTAAGTACGTGAAAGAATGTTTTAACCTTCAGGGAGAACAAGTTCCAGAACCTGCTCCAGGGACAAATGACCCAACGATTTTTTGTACGAAAAAAGTTGATTATAGTAAGGTGTATGGAGCCGAGATGCAGGGGAAGGATGGATATACATGTACAAGTTCTGTAGGAAATGATACCTACGTTGGGACTGGTTCAGAAGGAGAGTATGCACTTTGTTATAAAGCAATTTTTAAGTGTTACGACGATAATGGAGCAGAGATTGTTAGTCCAACTATCGAGGATATTAACAATCCACGCTATACCTGTATTAGAAAACCAGATTACTCAACACAACCAGTAGGTGATCCTCTTGGAACACTCTCTCAGGATCCTCACTATGTGTGTTATGGTGGAAGAGGAGAGGTTGAAGAGAGTAAGGTAAAACATAGTGTTGGGAGTGGGCAAGAGGATGAGATAATTGGAGATATATGGGACACCCTTATGCTCTTCATTACACGAGAAGCATACGTTGGTATGCAATGTGACCCTATTACTGGTTTTAATTGTCAGTATCTCGATGAACCTTCCATTACCGCAACGCAGAAGTTTCTTAAAACAGCCGGGTTGATGGATAGCTCTTCCCCCGAGGGGCAACTTGATGTTCTTACTCAGGAGACATTGAGAGATTTTCAGACGATTAATGGAATTAACCCAACTGGTGTTATTGATCAGCAAACAGCGAACCTCATTCAATCTATCGTGCGTGGACTCGCAAGTGATGTGACCCTCTATGGAGGGAGCGGAATTGCCGCGATCAATGATTACATTGATGGGACGAATGTCGGATTGAGTGCATACAATGAAGATGTGCAAGCGCTCCAAATATTCCTCTACGCAGAGGGATACCCTGTATCGCAGATTAATGGATTCTTTGATCGCGATACCCTTGAAGCACTCCAACAGTTCCAGCGAGATCATAACCTCCCTGTAACGACCGGCGAGCCTGGAGATATGAAGATCAACAATGAGACCTTGAACCTCATCAACGGGATGATTCAGGAGAAGAACTACCTCGGATCTGGATTTGAGTTGAAAGATGGAAAGCTCGTAGGAACAGGAGTTCTCGAAGGGAAGTTTGGTCCTGGATTTATTGGAGAGAGTGTATTTGCAGACGAGTTTAAGAAGGGAGACGTTGTATTAATGTATACCTTCTTGGACGAACACACCCTCCTCATTACAACCCACGAATCGGTTATTAAAGAAGTAATTAAACGATTAGCGCTCTCTGATCTTTTCAATAAAGAGAGTGATGCAGAAGAAAAACCAGTTTCTTAGGAAACTGGTTTTTCTTCATCCATATGTGCTTTACAGGTGGTTGCGGTTGGATTTGCACGAAGGCGGTCCTCTTTAATTTCCTTCCCGCAGATGACGCACACCCCATACGTTTCGTTCTCTATTCGTTTGAGCGCTTCTTCCACACGTTGGTACTGCTGTTCGAGAACGTTGAGGGTTGCAATGTCTCGTTCGAGTTCCTCTGTGATGTCGGCGTCATCGAGTGGGTCAGTGTGTTCTTCTTCGTCGTCTCCTATCTTCACCACCCAATCTTTTTTCTGCTCAATACTCCTTCCGATATCGTTAAGCGAAGTGAAGAGTCGTTCTCTCTCTTCTAATAGGAGCTTCTCATATTCATCGTACTTCATATGTGGCTATCTTACTCTTCATTTTGCTTTCCCTCAAGGAATTGGATAACTGCTCGATGAGTGAGTACGCGAGTCACGTACTCGCGAGCGATGTGCTCATTAAGTCCCGCATTCTTGTATCGCTCCATAAGAGCTTGTACCTCTTTTTCTATTTCCTCTTTCTTTGGCTCGATGTGCTCGCGTCGTGCGATTTCATCGAGAATGTATTCAATTTCCGCGCGCTTTTTCGCCTGCTCTCTCCACTCCTTTCGGTAATCTTCTCGTGTTTTATTGATGAATTTTAGGTAGTCATCAAAAGACATTCCTGTGGTAACAATATTTCCCTCAAACTCGTGCATCATTTTATTAAGTTCGTGTTCAACGAGTGATTGAGGAATCTCGAGAGAACTCTCCTGTCGTATCTCCTCGAGCATTTCCATAATTTTCTTATCGTGTGCCTTCGCTTGTTTCTCTTGTTTGATGTTCTCTCGTATTTTCTCCTTAAAATCTTCAACGGATGAGAAATCACCAAGTTTCTTCACGTACTCGTCATCGAGCTCAGGAAGATTGTT
>JALVPH010000043.1 GCA_027031875.1 Candidatus Parcubacteria bacterium
AAGAAGTACATTCCTATTCCTCTCACAGAAATTTCACTCGATTGGTGGATTATTCCTGAGGAAGAAACGTTTGAGGAGAATGATTACCTTCACTCAAAGAAAAAAGGAGATATTAAGATTCTCGTTGCTGCGGTGAGGAATGAGATCTTTGATACCTATGAAGAGTTGCTGAAGAATCTCCCATTCAAGAACCATTCCTACGAAATCGAGACTTTCTCTATGATTCGTTCCTCATTAAAGAATGAACTTGCACCGACAATGCTTATTGACTTTGGGGCATCGGGAACACGTGTTGCTGTTGTGGAGCATGGGGTGTTAAGGAAGTTTTACATTATTAACAGGGGGGGAGTCTACTTTACTGATTCATTAAAACGCTCACTTCAAATTGAGTTTGAAGAGGCAGAGGAGAAGAAGAGACGTATTGGATTACAAGGTGAGGGAAAGGATGCAGAGGTATCAAAAATTTTGGAGACAGGGTTGGAATACATCTTTTCGGAGGTAAAAAAAGTGCTCTTTGATTTTGAACGCGAATATAAGCGTCCTGTGAATAAAATCATTCTCACGGGTGGAGGAGCACTCCTTCCTGGATTACGCGAAAAGATAGAATTTCGCTATAACATTACCGCAGTGTATGCAGATTCATTCAAGCGAGTAATGTATCCAGATTTTCTTGAAGAGGTACTTGGAAAAGCTGGACCTGAATTTGCAGTTGCTCTCGGACTTGCAATTCAGAAGCTTGAGTAGAGGAAGTAAGTTGTATCTTTTTAAGAAACGAATTATAATCAGTAAGAAGTATGAGTGATGAATTTAAAACAACATTTATTCCAAAGCGAAGGCTCGCGAAGAGTCAGACAATAGAAGTACGGAGATCTTCAGGAAATAGTTTTCTCTGGCTCATTGCTATTCTCCTTTTTGTTACTACCCTTATCTCTTCAGCAGGGGTGTATCTCTATAGTGAAGGTGTGAAATCAGCGATGAAAAAAAATCTTGCTTCCATTCGACTTGCAGAAAAAGCCTTCGAGCCGAATGTGATTCTTGAGTTGAAAAAACTCGATATTCGTTTGAAGGCAGGTGCTGAACTTCTCGATAACCACATCGCACTTTTAGATTTTTTCAAGTCGTTTGGGGATATGACACTTCCTCAGATTTCTTTTAATGAGTTTTCGTTTGACACGGTAAAGGGTGGAAATGAGGAAGAAATGCGGGTGCAAATGTCGGGTGAAGCAGCAGGGTATCTTCCAATTGCTCAACAGGCTGACCTCTTTGAGAGAAATCAGTATATTCAAAATCCAATATTTTCGGATTTTGAACTGAATGAGGAAACGGGGAATGTAGGATTTTCTCTTACTTTTACACTAAACCCAAGTCTTGTTCGTTATGGAAGAACAACAAAAAATTCAGAATTGAAAGATACGAATGTAGATGAGGGGAATGTGTTCATTCGCGATAGACAGAATGCAGTTCAATCAGGGAAGGATATCGATTTTAATAGTCTCAATAATCCTCAAACGTAGTAGCATATGAAGAACATTTTTTCAATTTTTATTATCATAGTTTCTTTTCTCAGTTTCTTGTTTTTTGTAAAACCGAAGTACGTCGAGTTGAAAGCATTGGAGAAGAAGAAACAGCAACTTGAAGAGGTCTCTGTAAACGCGCGGAGATTACAAGAACTTCGTGACTCACTTTTGGAGAAGCAAAAGAGTTTTTCGAAAGTTGACCTAAACCGTCTCGAAAGACTTCTTCCTGATAGTGTGGATAATGTGAAACTCATTATAGAGCTTCAAAATATCGCTTCCAGATATGGGCTCTCCATTCAGTCTGCGAATTCAGAGAAGGATGATAATAATTCCAAACTTTCCTCAAAGAAGAAATTTTCCAAGAAAGTTGACTTTGATGTAACTTCGAAAGATTATGGAACGCTTACCTTAAATTTCACCATTAAAGGAGGGTATCAATCATTTCTCTCTTTTCTTAAAGATATTGAGGATAATATTCGTATTACAGATGTGAAGAAGCTTGAGATTTCTATTGGAAATAGTGAAGAGGCAGATGATTATCAATTCGATATCGCGCTTGATACATATTGGCTCAAAGATAACATATAGATTCTATGAACAAGAAAAAAGTAAAACAAATATTCATTGCATTTGGAGTTGCAGTTCTTATACTTATTCTCTATGCAATCTTTTCTGGTGGATTTTCTCAACCTATTCAAAACAATGATTCATTAGTGAGTGTGAGAGGAAAGCAGATACAAGGTGGTCAAATAGATGAAGGGGATATGGAAATAATAAATGAGAGAATTTTGAGAATTCTCAGAGGAGTGAAAGATATCGAGCTCAACGGTGATATCTTTTCAAATCCTGTGTTTAAGCAGCTTCGTGATACGCGTTTTACACTTCCTCGCCCTGTGCGACTTGGAAGACCAAATCCATTTGCTCCAATAGGATTTGAATCTGTAAGAGAAGCTCAACAGAATAGTTCTGTAGGAGAGGAAGATACGCAGGATGTGTCTCATACGACATTCTTTGATGGCTCTAATTCTGCTGGTGGTGATGATTCTCTCTAAATAAACGCTCCCTTGTGGGTGTTTTTATTTTGTAAAAGAGAAAAACAGCTGTTATCATAGAGAGGTATGAACATACGAGGAAAAGTTATTGTTCTTGAGGGAGTAGATGGAGCGGGGAAGACGACGCAACTTGAGTACCTTCGCTCTTACCTTTCACTCCCAGAACAGCGCGAACGTTTTGGGGAAACGGTATTCGTTCACGAGCCAGGGGGAAATGAGGTAGGGGAGAAGCTTCGTGAGATTATCCTCACCTACACAATGGATGCGAAGACAGAAATTCTCCTCTTTTTCGCATCACGAAATGAGCTCCTTCAGAAAGTGGTGCTTCCACTCCTTAATGAGGGAAAGAATGTTATCTATGATCGATTTGAACTTTCTACTTTTGCGTATCAGGTGTATGGGCGACAGCGAGAAGATTTGCGAGACTTCGTCCTCTCCTTGTCACAAGAAATTGTTCCCGAGCATTTTGTTGATTACGTATTCTTCCTTGATCTCGATGTAGAAATTGCAAAGGAGCGTGACCAATTACGAGATGCGAAGAGCACACGTTTTGATTTAGAAGGAGTTGACTTCTTTAATCGCGTGAGGGAAGGGTACAAGCGAGAACTTCTACGCTATCCTCACGCTATTATTGACGCCTCCCGCACACGCGGGGAGATTCGCGATGAGCTTATTCAAGGGGTTAAAAGAGTATTAGAAGGTTAGTCTTAAAAGAAAAAGCAAGGTCACGTATCTCTCTTCTTTATACTTTAAATTCTTAGCTGAGACTGTGGGTTTAGAGAATAACGAAAAAAAGTGCGCAGGCACTTTTTCTTCTCCGCCCCTGCGCTTCGCTTGTGCCGGAGGTGGGACTTGAACCCACACGCCCGAAGACATGCGATTTTGAGTCGCACGCGTCTACCAATTCCGCCACTCCGGCATTCTCATCCACTATGATTCTCCGCCATTGTAGAAATTTTGTGAGAAAAAGCAACTTTCTTCTTGTTTCAAAACGAATTTGTGATAGGATGCAGGGCATATGGCAGTTAATGTGGTAGTAAAAAAGACAAAGAGCGATAATAATCTTGGACTCCTCCGAAAATTTTCACGAAAAGTGAAAATCTCTGGGGTTGTGAGAAGAAAGAAATCTCTTCGCTTTTTTGAGAGAAAAATTTCTGATTACAAGAAAAAGATGAATGCGCTTATGCGTATCAAGAAGAGGGAAGAGTATGAGCGACTCGAGAAGCTTGGCCTTCTCAGAAAAGGAAAAAAACGAGGTCGCCGATAGGAGTGCTATGAATTTTCAGCAGGAGAGACGAGAGTTATCAATTGTGAGAAAGACGAAAGGCAGGATTCCAGACCTGCCTTTTTCCGAGGTGAAAGATGCAATCCTTGGGAAGGACTATGAGCTCTCACTCGTATTTCCTAATCTCAAGGAATCAGAGAAACTTCATATCCAATGGAAAGGTGAAAAGGGGCCGGTAAACATTCTCTCTTTTCCCCTCTCTGAAAATGAAGGAGAAATGTTCATTACGCTCGCGAAAGCGCGAACTGAGGCGAAGGAGTTTGGAATGTCGTATCGCGAATACCTCCTCTTCCTTTTTATCCACGGCTGTCTCCATTTGAAAGGAATGGATCATGGTGCTATGATGGAGGAGAAGGAACGATACTACTTTGAACGGTATCGAAAGGAAGTATGAGGGATGTACGTTTAGGAATTGATATAGGAAGTGAAGAAATTAAACTTGTCACAACCGAACTCCAAAAAAGAGGAGGAAAACCTCACATTGTAAATGTGGGTGCTTTTCCCGTTCTTGGTTTTCGTGCGGGTAGGATTATCGATGAGGAAAAATTTAAAAACAGTCTTCACTCTGCTGTAAAACGTTTCAATTCATCACATAGTGATGGAGTAAATATAGTTTCGCTTCACCTTGCTCTCTCAGGTTCCTCTCTCAATTCTCGTAGAGTTCGTTCAAAACGAAAGATTCATTCAGAAGAGATTCAACAAGGAGATTTGGAAGAGTTGAGAGAATCAGCAGAAAAATATTTTACTGATCATTTTCCAAATGAGCGAATTGTTTACTATACAGCTCTCTCCTTTATTCTTGATGGAGAAATGATTGAGGGGAATCCTGCGACGATGTTTGCAGAGGACCTCGAAGCAGAATATCTCTTCGTAAGTTTTCTTGATAACCATTATGAAGCACTTACGAATGCAATTGAATCTATTTTTAATGAAGAGCTTGATACAATTACAATTGCACCACTTGCTGAGGCACATGCATCTCTTCTCTATAGACAGAAGATGCAAGGGGTTGCACTTGTAAACATTGGCTCTGAGATAACAACACTTTCTCTCTTTCAGCATGGTTTGCTTCAATCAGTTCGCGTGATTCCGGTTGCCTCTGGACACATAACGAATGATATTGCACTCGCATTTCAAGTTTCGCTTGAAGAAGCAGAGAAAATAAAAAGAGGGAAAGGAGACGTATCGAAGCGAAAAATCCAACAAATTATTGAGGCAAGGCTTGAAGATATCGTTGAGGCACTTCTTAAAGAACTGAAAGAAGGAAGGAAGAGAAAATATCTTCCAGCGGGAGTCATTCTCACCGGTGGTGGTGCAAATATTCCTTCAATAGAAGATTTTTTTCGTGAAAAACTCCTTTTTCCTGTGGAGAAAGCAAGGATTTACAGGGAGAATCCATCTGGGACAAAAAAAATCTCTCTTAATCCTACATTTATTTCTGCATACGGCGCCTGTTTTGCGTTTGGAGATACGAGAAAGAAAAAATGGGGAATAAGAAAGATTCCACATCTTATTCGTCGATTCGTAAGACAAATGAAACCTTAGTGTTGCCTTAATACTTCACCACTTTTGTTACACTCTCTCCCGAATAATATCAATTGGTCTCTTACAATCAATTCCAAGATGCGGTCTCTCGTAGTTATACCATAGTACCCACTCAGCATACTTCTGTCGTAGGTCATCATAGTTTGTAAAAGGTGCTCTACGAAAGATGAACTCTTCTTCATCTGTGCGAAAACTTCTCTCAATCACTGCATTCTCATTGGGAGAAGATTTGTGGATGTAGTGATGCTTCAATCCGAGTGTTTCTACGGTTTCTCTAAATCTCTTCTGAAACTCTAAACCGTTATCTGTCTGAATGAACACAGGAGTAAATGGCAACCTTCTCACCATTTCAAGGAATGCTTTTATCGCAAGATCTTGATTGAGGTCGTTGTAGATAACTGCATCTTTATACCGTGAGTAGATATCAATGAGTGCATACTCGTAACAGGTCCAAGGAAGCCCTGTGAGCTGTGGAGTGAGGTATTTCACGTCCATCTGAAGGTATCCTACGTCGTTCGTATTCTTGAGATACATATGTCGTGTTGCTTGGTTGAGTGGTCTCCTATGTTTCGTCTTCTCATTGATGAGACCTTTTCGTTTGAGAAAGCGATACACCGTTGATTCCGATACCGACAGTGTAGCAGAAGAAGCAATCTTTTTCGCACAGTATCCATACTCTACTCTCAATCGCTCAATTTCAACCTTTTCCTCACTCGTGAGAACGTAGTGTATTCGTTTCGGTCTCGTGCTTTTCCTCTTTAGATTCCTCGTTGAGTAGTTGAGACGAGAATAGATACTTCTCGACCTCTTCAACCATCGGTACACTGTCATTCTACTTATTCCAAGAAGGTCTGCTGTCTTACTTACTGACTGTGTTTCCTTGTACGTCTTTATGATTTCTTTTGGTTCCACCCTCATATGTGATGTATATCTCTTTTACGAGAAAGTGTCACATATGTGGTGAAGTATTAAGTGTTGCTTGATTATTTAAGAGAATACAGTAAAGTATTTCTTGCTATTGCCAGATCGTCTAATGGTAGGACAACGGATTCTGGCTCCGTTTATCTAGGTTCGAATCCTAGTCTGGCAGCAAAAAAATGCGACTTCACCGCACTTTTGTTTTGTGGGCGGTACAGGATTCGAACCTGTGACCTCATCCACGTCAAGGATGCGCTCTAACCAACTGAGCTAACCGCCCCTCACACAATATTCACCACCATACCATACTTCACAAAATGAGGTTACGTCACAGCACATCTCCACTTCTCTATTTCACAACTAAATTCTCACAAAAGGATACGTTTATGCTACCATATGGATGGTTATTCATTAATCTAGATTAATAGGCGATATGAAAAAAGTTTACACAATAACACTTCTCTCTATTGGAATCCTCTCTTTCTTCTCGTTCGGGGTAGTACAGGCTAAGGGAGATATTACACAGGAACTTACCGTGAATCAGAAGACAGAACTCACCTCTATCGGAAATGTGAGTGAGCACTTTGCGGTTGGACAGTATATAAAGTATCGACAACTTGGCTATGCTCCAGATGTGGCATTTGGGATGGCAAAGAAAATCCTCGCAGAAATGGCGAAAGGAAAGGAGAACCCGATTACTACATCCTTTCCGCAGCAGCGAGTGTGCACGCAGGACGCAAAGATATGCCCCGATGGAACTGCAGTCGGAAGAGTAGGTCCAAATTGCGAGTTTGCACCATGCCCACAGGAGGTAACAGAAGAGAAAAATACTTCAAATTCTTCTTCTCCGTCTGATACAAGTCTTTCTAAAGATGAAGAAGGGGATACAGAAGGAGGAGATGAAGATATGTTTCCTATGCCTCCTGTATTTGAGAAAATTGAGAAAAGTTTTGAAAAAAATCATTCACTTGAAAATATGACGGGAAGACGTGAAAGGGCGCGTGTTATTCTTCCTCCATCTCTCGTAAAAACTGCTTTACAAAATGCAGTGAAGGAAGTTCTTCAGGGAAAGGATATACATGAGGCAGTAGAAGAGGGTATTCAAAAACTCGCCAATACAGAAGAACAGTGTGATTACTGTGATGAACTGAAGGTAGTTGCGAATAAGCACGTCGAAAGGTTTGCAAAAGCGAAAGAGAGAATTCTCAAAAATGGATGGAAAGTGGAAGTAAAGTATGAAGGAGACAATCCAAAGCTTCTTGTAAAGAGAACACAGAAGAGAAAACTCTTTTCACTCTTCAATGTGGAAATTCAAGAACAAGCGGAGATCGATGAGAATGGGGAATTCACACATGTTGAGAGACCTTGGTGGTCAGTCTTTGCGTGGTAAAACATAAGAGAGAAGAGCACTTCCTAATTAGGGGTGTCTTTTCTGTTTCGCAATATATGCTTGGTATGATAGAATATCCACTATGTCATCAGTATATCAAGGAAACTCTATTTTTTGGGTAGAAATTCAAAAAATTCGTCCAAACCCTTTTCAGCCACGAAGGGAGTTTGATGAGCGTGCGCTTAGAGAGCTCGCAGAATCAATTCGCCAATATGGAATCCTCCAACCGCTCGTGGTAACAAGGAAAGAGGAACAGAGGCCTGATGGGGGAATATCTGTCTACTACGAGCTCATCGCAGGGGAGCGTCGTCTTCGCGCAGCGAAAATTGCAGGTCTTGAACAGGTGCCGGTTATCATTCGCAACGATACAGATGATAACCTTCGGCTTGAGCTCGCCATTCTGGAAAACCTTCAACGAGAAGACCTCAATCCTGTTGATCGTGCGCTCGCGTTCGAACAGCTTCACAAGCAATTTGGATTGACCCACACCGAAATCGGAAAGAGGATGGGGCGAAGTCGTGTGTACGTGTCGAATACCATTCGCATCCTATCACTCCCCGAAGAGATAAGACTTGGACTCATTTCCGGAAAGATTACAGAGGGGCACACACGTCCGCTCTTAATGCTCTCTGATAGACCGGAAGAGCAGAAGAAGCTCTATGAGGAAATTATTCTTAGAAAACTCTCGGTACGAGATGCAGAGAAGATTGCGCGAAGGATTGCGCAAGATAAGGTGCGAAAGAAGAAATTTATTGTGGATCCGCGCATTCGTGAGTATGAGAAACGTCTCTCAGAGAATCTAGGAACGCGTGTCCATATTGAACAGAAAGAGAAAGGAGGAAAAATCCTCATTGACTACTTCAGTATGGAGGACCTTGAGAACATCCTCAATGCACTCAAGAAGGAAGAGAAGAGAGGAGAGGAAGGAGGATGGAATGGAAGTCCGCTCATCTCCTCCTCATCTCATCAGACGCGAGAAGATGGTGGTATGGCACAATCTGATGATTCTTTTAAAAGAGAAGATATGCCAACCTGGTCTCATAAGAATGGGGTAGAAGAGGATGAAGAGGATAGTGAACAGAAGGGATTTTCAGAGGACATTCTCCGCTTCGCAGAGAGTCACGGAATTGAACTTACAGGAGGGAGTATGAGATCTTCACAAACTGAAAGGGAAAGCGTGGATGATCGTGAATACATCCCTGATGAGCATCAACAGTTTTCATTTGATGGAGAGAGAACCACTACACGACGGGAAGGAAAGAGGTATGATGAAAAAAGGTATCACGACATCTCTTTTGACGAGATTGATGGGCGAGCGGTTCATCCCCCGTCATCGTACGAGAGAGAGCAAGATACTTCATGGTATGAGAATGCGAGAGAGGAGAGAGCGGAGAGAATAACAGAGGAAGAGAATATCTCTTACGAGTACGGATTCTATCCGAGACGGGAAGAGTACCGACAAAAGGACTATGAATTTTCAAGAGAAGATGAACGAATGAGAGGGGGACGAGCTAATCGATACAGAGAGGAGTATAGAGAAGAACGAGAGTTTTCTTATGGACAAGGAGGAGAAGTGAGACAGGGAGAGCAGATGCGAAATCAGTATGGGGATTCCAATCCTCTTATGAGTATCGAGAGAGAAGAGAGGGGATTGAGAGAAGGATATGAAGGGAGAGATCTTCACCATCGTATGAGCTACCGAAACTACTTTACTGGACGAGAAGATGATTCTGATGATTCGTTTTCGGACTATTGACAATAATTTGATTATCGTTTAGTATACTAAACGTACATTATTCGTTTTAATGAATGTAATCATATGGAAAATTTAGAACAAGGAACACAAAAACCAGAGAAAGAGGAAAGAATGGAGGGTGATTTCCATGTTGTAGAGGGGACTCTAAAAGAGACAGCATCAGATGCAGAAAAACTCGCAAACGAGGCTCGTTCTTTTGTAGAGAAATATGGAAAAGAAGGACTTGCTCGACTAAAGAAACTTCTTCGTGGAAATAAGGCAAAGGCAATTTTCGCGGCTCTTCTTATGACACTCAATCTTGGGAAAGCGAGCGCAAAAGATTATCACACAGACTTCGAGGGAACACCTACAACGGAAAAAACTACTTCTCGAGGCGAAGAAGGAGGAAAGAGAGCAACTGAAACATATACGAAAGTTCTCGGGGTAGAGGAAGATGACAATGGAAATTTCGTCCTACTGGTAGAGAAGAGTGATGTCTTTGAACAGAATCTCGATGAGGAAGATTTCAATAAGGTGAAAGATTCTATCGGACTCGATAGGGAGGCTTCCAAGATACTTGGAATAAAGAAAGAAGTGACGGAGAAAAAGGAGGTGAAAGAAGTCCTCTTCAACAGGAAAGACTTAGGTCCTCTCGCTCTGGTAAAAAATAGTGATGGAAGGTACGCATTACAGTTTGAGTTGAAAGGAAATATGTTGATTGTGAAGTTTAATAACCGCAATTCTATCTTTAAGGAACAACTAGAGAACATTCTCTCTCAGAAGAATTACAATATTGATGCGCTTAAGAAAATTGCTCGTCAAGTACATGTGAAGGTTCTCGATGTTGATGGTAAGGAAGTTGCTCACACAACCTTCTATGTTAGGGCAGCTGATGAGACATATCACCTTACGGCGGAGGATATTGCGCGATAGAGCTATATGAATTAAGTACTCGTACTTATACATAAAAAAGGCATAGCAAGAGCTATGTCTTTTCGCTTACCTGTATGTCTAATCTGGAATATAGCTCACATACCTTTTTATATAATCAAGTATTTTCTTTATATCACTTTCTCTTGTATTCGATTGGAGGATGATAATTGCAATATTGCGTTCTCTGTCATTCGCGAGTTTTACATGGTAGTATCCGATGCTCGTATGTTTCGCTGCATCTGTGTACCCTGTCTTTCCACCAAAAAATTCGGGGATGGTGTGTGCTCGGTTAATGTTTTTCCAGTGGTAGTTGTTGATGCTCGCTTCGTCAAGTGAAGATATTCGGATGAGTTGTGGATAGCGTTTCCATACATCTCGCATCATTGTGAATAATTCACGTGCGGTTGATGTGTTGTATCGAGAAAGTCCTGTTGGGTCATCGAAATGTGTATCTTTAAGATTGTACGATTTTGCGAGTGAATTCATCCTGTTTATAAACCAGAGACGATTCCGCTGTCGCGCAATGAGTTCTGCTGCATCGTTTGAAGATACGAGGAGGAGTGGATAGAGGAGCTCTCGTACAGTGAGCGTATCGTTTTTTCTTAAATGTGCCCTATTTCCGGGGACACGGAGTCCTTCACTATTTACCTTAACAAGCTCATTCGGTTTGAGGTAGTTCACCGCAGTAAGTGCGGTGAAGTACTTTGTAATAGACGCGATAGGGTAGGGTGTTTTTGATTTTCGTTCAAATATAATTTCCCCTGTATCAAGATCTCCTATAAGAAGGCTTCGTGAATGAACCTCATTTAACTTTCCAATGTTTTGCAAAATGTACTTTCCGTTTTCATTGACGTTTTCTGTACTAAAAAATGGTTGTGCAATAGTGTTTTCCACTTGTGTTTGCGATGAGGATGGTGTCGGTCGTGAGAAGAGGGAGACTCGTTGTAACCCTGAAGTAATAGAGAATAGGGAAAACGCTCCAATAAGGAGCGAGAAGGTGAGTGCGAGTTCTGAAAAATGTCGCGAAGATTTTTCCCTCTGGTAGTACTTCATAGACCATTGAAATTTCTACTAAAGGATAGCATCTTTTTTCAATTCTTACTATCTCTTTTCCTCAATTTTCTCCACGAGGAGGTAGTCAATGAGCTGTTTTTGGAGGTCCACGTTTTTGATACGCATACGCACCTTATCTCCGAGTTTAAAGATTACTTTTGTGCGTTTTCCGCGTATCGTTCCATCTTTTTCGTGATATTCAAAGAAATCATTCCCAAGATCTCCGAGGCGAATCATTCCTTCAGAGCGAGACTCTTCTTCTGCGACAAAGAGTCCAAACTTACTTGCCCCTGTCACAATCCCTGTGAGTATCTCGTCAGGACTTCGCTGTGCCATATACTCAACTTGCTTCTGTTTAATTGAGTTCCTCTCTGCGGTTACTGCTGCGAGTTCCATATTAGAAGAGTGAACGCAGAGCTTCTCATACCACTCTTGTCCAAATGGATCTTTTTTGTGGGCGAGCCGCTCTTCGAGGAGACGATGGACCATTACATCAGGGTAGCGTCGGATGGGGGAGGTGAAGTGAGTGTAGTAGCGGAATGCGAGCCCATAGTGTCCAACGTTTTTTGTGCTGTACATTGCCTTCTGCATTGAGCGAATGATTGCAGTTTGGAGCGTATCGTAGATTGGGGTGCCCTCTGCCTCGCGAACAATCTTTTGGAGCACCTTCATTGGAATGACTCCATCTTGTAGCTTTACGTCGTATCCGAGAAGTTTGAGAAATTCTCGAAGGTATTCCATCTTCCTTCGTTCAGGGCGTTCGTGGATTCGGTAGACGAAGAAAGGAGCATCCTTCATAAAGCGTGCAACGCGGTTGTTGGAAAGGAGCATAAATTCCTCAATGAGTTTATTCGTATCAATTCGCTCTTTTACCTTTACTGAAATAGGCTTCCCTTGTTCATCGAGAATGAACTTCACCTCGTAAGTCTCAAAATCGAGTGATCCGCGTGCGTAGCGTTGCTGTTGGTAGATTTTTGCGAGTCGATTAAGTTCTCGCAGTTCTCTCTGGAATGGCCCATTTTGCTTTCCATCTATTACATCTTGTGCTTCTTCGTAGGTGAAGCGCTTATCAGATTGAATGAGTGTCTTCCCAAACCACTCTTTTTTGACGGCGCCACTCTTCTTATCAACTTGGAATACCGTTGAGAACGCGAGCTTCTCCTCTCCTTCATTGAGTGAACAGAGTCCGTTGGAGAGCACTTCAGGGAGCATAGGGATGGTTCTATCGACGAGGTAGACGGAAGTGGTGCGTTTCTGTGCCTCCTTATCAATTGCACTTCCCGGTCGGACGTAGTGGGAGACATCTGCGATGTGAATTCCTATCTCGTATGTCTGTCCGTCAATTTCTCTGAAAGAGAGTGCGTCGTCAAAATCCTTTGCATCTTCCGGATCGATCGTGAAGGTGGTAACGTCGCGCATGTCTCTTCGTTTCGCTCGTTCCTCTTCGGTAATCCCTCTCGCATCAATTGCGTCCGCCTCCTCTTCTACTTCTTTCGGGAAGGAGAAGTCAAATCCTTGTTCGAGTGCAATTCCGTGCATGAG
>JALVPH010000044.1 GCA_027031875.1 Candidatus Parcubacteria bacterium
TATTCAAGCAGTAGAAGAGGTTGCGGAAAGTGTCATCCCCTACGTAAACGAACAGCGACCTGAGTACGTAGAAAAGAAAATTCTCGAACGAATGACAGAACCAGAACGAGTCATACAATTCCGCGTTGCGTGGACAGACGATGAGGGGAACATACAAATCAATCGCGGATACCGTGTGCAATTTAATTCCGCAATTGGACCTTACAAAGGAGGTCTCCGTTTTCATCCGAGCGTAAATCTCTCAATTCTCAAGTTTCTTGGCTTTGAACAAACATTTAAAAATGCCCTCACTACCCTCCCTATGGGTGGAGGAAAAGGTGGATCGGATTTTAATCCAAAAGGAAAATCAGATGCGGAAATGATGCGCTTTTCACAAGCATTTATGAGTGAGCTCTTCCGGCATATTGGGGCAAATACAGATGTTCCTGCTGGAGATATCGGTGTTGGAGCAAGAGAGATTGGATATCTCTTCGGATACTACAAAAAGCTAAGAAATGAATTTACTGGAGTTCTTACCGGAAAAGGTATTGATTGGGGAGGTTCACTCATTCGCCCAGAAGCAACAGGATACGGTGTAGTCTATTTTGCAGAAAATATGCTCTCCACACGAGGAGAAACGCTTGAAGGAAAACGAGTGCTCATATCCGGATCAGGAAATGTAGCTCAGTACGCAGCAGAAAAAGCGATACAACAAGGTGCAAAGGTACTCACTATGTCTGATTCGAGCGGATATATCTATGACAAAGATGGAATCAACGAAGAGAAACTCGCATACATTATGGAGATAAAAAATGAGAAGCGAGGTCGTATTAAAGAATACCTAGAACGCTACCCAGGAGCAGAATATTATGAG
Organism: Candidatus Parcubacteria bacterium; assembly: GCA_027031875.1. Classification (GTDB taxonomy): domain Bacteria; phylum Patescibacteriota; class Minisyncoccia; order Phycocordibacterales; family UBA1006; genus UBA1006. The sequence continues at coordinate 854 of JALVPH010000044.1, forward strand.
AATGAGAAACCATGGAAACGAGAAGCAGATGTTGCACTCCCTTGCGCAACACAAAATGAGATTCAGAAAGAAGATGCAGAAGCACTTGTTGCAAACGGGATTAGCTGTGTAACAGAAGGGGCAAATATGCCATCCACACCAGAAGCAGTTCATATCTTTATAAATAACAAAATTCTCTACTCTCCAGGAAAGGCATCAAACGCAGGAGGAGTGGCAACTTCGGGGCTCGAAATGACGCAGAACTCACTCCACTACGGATGGACACGTGAGGAAGTAGACAAGAAGTTGAAGGAAATTATGAAAACAATCCACGATACTTGCGTTACGTATGGAAGAGAGGGCGATGGGTATGTGAATTACGTAAAAGGTGCAAACATTGCGGGATTCGAAAAAGTGGCGAGAGCAATGTATGATCAAGGTATTGTATAGGAATGAGATATGTTGAACTTTGAAACGAAAAAGAGAGGTGATACTACCTCTCTTTTTCGTTTTCCAACGTATCTGCTTCGTAGTGGTTATGTGCACGCGATTTTCTCCCCTCACTCTCCGCAAAAGCACGTGTATCTACGACCTCATCATCTTCATCAACGATTTCCCCTACAAGTTGCTCGAGTACATCTTCAAGCGTTACAATTCCGCTCGTCCCATCAAACTTATCTTTCACGATGGCAATCTGTTCTCTCCGTGAGAGAAAGAGCTGGAGGAGATCATCAACACGCATATCTTCGTCAATGTAGAGCACGTCTTGAACAAAATCTTCAACCTTCTTATCTTCCTCATCTTTTGCGAGTGCAATGAGTAGCTGTTTTCGGTAACAAATTCCGACTATATCATCGAGAGATTCTTCATATACCGGAATGCGTGAGTAATTTAGTTCAAAAATAACCTCCTTGATATCACCTAAACGCTCATCTTTCTGAAGTGCAGTGACCACAGTACGTGGGGTCATAATATCCTCAGCGGTGATATCATTAAGTGTAAACACTCTCTGGATAATATCTTTTTCATCTTTCTCGATACTTCCCTCTTTGTGTCCGATTTCTGAAAGCACGTGAATCTCTTCTTCCGAAACAGTTGCGTTCTCTTTCATGAACGGACGCGTGAGACGCTCAAAAACCCATATCACTGGGAAGAACACCTTTTGGAGAAAGAGGATGAGCGGTGCTGCCATAAGAGAAATTCTGTCTGCATTGTTTTCTCCTATCGTCTTAGGGAGAATCTCCCCAAAGATGATGATGAGGAGTGTCACCACTGCGGATACGATACCGATAACCGCATCACCAAAAACACGTGTCGCAACAACTCCAACAAACATTGATCCTGCAATGTTTACCGCGTTGTTCCCCACGACGATAATCATTATTGCACGTGGTAAGTTTTTTTTCACTTTTGCAAGTGCCTCTGCTCCTCGTCTCTTCTGTTCTAGAAACACATGCACCTTAGATTGTGGAATAGAAAAGAGTGCGGCTTCTACCCCCGCGAAGAATGCTGAGAGAGCAATAACGACTATTACGAGCACTATAAGAACTGTCATAGAATACTATGGATTATAGATGAAGAAGCGAGGATGACAAGAAAAACAGGGTGGCTACTCACACCCTGTTACATTTTGTCCAGTTGGTCTTGTATCGATCTCTTTTAGTTCTCGACCTGCGTTTCCATCAACACACGCATACGTTCCACTCGGAAATTTGAGTGTGTAGACAAAGTTATTTCCTCCATCGAGTGAAATATAGAGTGGGTCTGCTTCTTGTGATGCACGGAGGATATCATTATTGTATCTAATCACCTTTTCATATGCGGTAACACTTGAGTAAATACCCCCTTTCATCCCCTTAAGTGAGAGAAGCTCGTTCTTCGCCCGAAGCAAAAGTGCTTTCAGCTCGCGGTCAAGCGCAGCAATAGTATCTCCTTCACTCTCTTCATTCTGCTGAATCCCATTTCCCTGCTCCTGCTCGCTATTTGAAGATGAAGCTTGTTGCGCTCCTTGTGACTGCGTTACACCTTGCTGTGACTGCTCTCCTATCTTTTGAAGGAATGCAGCATATGTTTTCGGCCCAAACACCCCGTCATCACCAAGTGAGAGGTTTCGTTGAAGTTGTTTCACTGCATTTGCGGTCATTGGTCCATACTTCCCATCAATTTTGAAACTCTCACCAAGATGGAGCCACTCTTTGAGCGCACGCTGAAGTTGCTTCACTCCTTCCCCCTCCATACCAGGACGAAGTGTTGGTTGCGGAAGTGTTATACTTATAGAAGAAGCTCCTCCGTTTTGAGTCATATGCGTTCCACTCTCCCCTCCTTGCGATCCGCTCACTCCAGCCTGCTCACTCGTTGCATCACGAGTTCCAATAACAACACCTACAAGTGCGCTGAGTGTATTATCCCCCGCAATGCCATCTTCTGTTATTCCAATCATCTGTTGGAGACGCTTTACTGCTCGCATCGTAGCAGGTCCATACTTCCCATCAATTTTGAAATCATCTCCGAGTCCAAGTTTTACTTTCAGTGCCTGCTGGAGTTTCTTCACTTCTTCTCCCTCCATACCAGGACGAAGAGTTATATCCAACTTTTGATAGAACACATTCTCTTTTAGGTTCACATGTTGAACGGCACCTGACTGAATCCCTTCATACATATTCGAAGCTTCGGTAAACCGCTCTACCGCGGAATCCTTTTGCTGTATCGCTTGAACGTAACGAATGGATTCATCCTTCTTTTGTGCAAGGAATAAGTAACCCTCCTCACTGCCATCCAATTGAGAGAACTCTGATTGGCAAAAATCTCCATTGAGCGTGAATGGTGCAAATTCGTTTCCAAGATAGAGCTCATATGAAGTTTTTCCCTCTTTCATCTCCTTTTTGTAGAGTCCAAGAGCAAGCTCTTTTGAGGAGAAGAGATCGTCAAGCGTTGCGTTTTGAGGTTCAATACAACTCGCGAAACTTACAAAGGGGAATACTATTCCGAGAAAAACCAATGCACGTAGTACTATTAAAATAGATGTATCTTTCTTCATACCTTGTTAGTATACCAAATATAAGAGAAAAAGAGAATAAGAGGAGAAAATGAATTTTTACTATACAGAATCTGTGTGAGTGTTTTTTAGAAAATGGAGCAGGTGAAATCACCCACTCCACTGTTATTCCGCACTCTTTCTCCATATGTCATTCTCATGGAGACAGGAATCCAGAGAGCAAGTACGATGGTTGGATATCTATACAATGTGGTAATCCTCCTGGATCCCCGATCTGAGTCGGGGACGACAGAAAGAATTGCAAAGCAATTCTTTCTGGAGGCGGGGCGGATGATTTTCATCCGCCCCGCCTGTCATTCCGTACCCTTTCCCTACATGTCATTCCCGTATCCGCCTACGCGGACACAGGCTCCAACGGG
>JALVPH010000045.1 GCA_027031875.1 Candidatus Parcubacteria bacterium
TTGTCGAAGTAGGTTTATAAAGGAAAGATAAAAAGGGGAGAGCGCTATGCGCTCGCCCCTTTTTCTATTCCCGCGAAAGCGGGAATCCAGAGTACCCTATAGATGTAAGACCTTCCTTAAGGTATAAATCCAATCTTCCTCTCCTTCAGGATTCTTTTCTTTCTCCTTAAGGAGCCAGCGGAGGTAGTCAGGGTCTTCGCGTGCGATGTCTTCAATTTTTTCCCCCTTATACTTCCCAAATTGAATACGGTGAATGAAGGAGGGTTTCTGTGAGATTGCAATCATCTCATCAATCATCTCATCGCTCGTTTTTCCTGTACTTTCTACCATCTTTTTGAGCATACGGTAGAAGAGTTTCTCGAGCACGAGGATATCTCCCCACGCATCGTGTGCAGTCGCTCCAATTTCTATTCCAAGGTAGTAGCGGAGATACTGCATCTTGTAGGAGGGGATTTTTCCTTCAGGATCGAGTGCGCGTGCGACTTTGAGCGTATCGATGAAGCTCCCTACACGAATTCCTTCCTTTTCAAGCATCGCGATATCAAATTTCGCATTGTGTGCGACAAGAATTTCTCCTCGTTCAAGGCGTTCTTTTAGATCGTGATATACTTCGCTCTCTCTGAAGTAGGGTTTTCCGTGAAGCATCTTCTCGGTGATGTGGTGTGTTGCCATTGCTTCAATGGATATAGGTATAGGAACGCGGAAGAGTTCGTTCACTTCTTTTCCATCACTCGTGCGGTAGGCGAGTTGAATGAGGCGATCTTTTTCCTCTGTTCCTGTCGTTTCTGTATCAAGAAAAATGAGTTTTCGTTCCATAGATAGGAGGAGTGTAGCACATTTAGTATGAGTTGCCGATTATGTTTACGCTTTCAAGAGAAAGGGCGGGCAAAAAGTCGGATGACTTTTTGCCCGCCCTTTCCAAAACCCCAAGAAAAGTTATCCACATCACCATACCAAGCACTTGACAACTCTCTCTCTCTGATACCTTAATCACAAACCAAAACCTTAACACCATGAAGCAATATTTGTTGATTGTACTGATTAATTTTTTGCTATTAAACTTCATTTTCCCCAACATTCCGTGGGAAATTAGTTTATCCGCTGCGGTTACGGGGACTGCGATGGGGTTTCTCTTCTGTTCGCTATTTTGCGAACAGGATGGAGTAAAGCGAGAATAATCTCGCTTTTTCTTTTTCCCTATTATCTGCTATGATAATTAGCGATATGAAAGAAAAAGAAGAACGAATTTTAGTGATTATTAAGCCTGATGCTATTGTGCGTGGACTCATTGGGGAAGTGTATAAGCGCTTCGAACGAAAAGGGTTTAAGGTAATAGGAACAAAGATGGTTCACCTTAGTGACATTCTCCTTGATGACCACTATGCACACCTGAAGGATAAACCTTTCTTCAAGGGGATTAAAAAGTTTATGCAATCCTCACCGGTAATCCTTATTGTGCTCTCTGGAGTAAACGCTTCGGCAGCAGCACGCCTCATTGCAGGGCAGACTTCCGCGGCGGAAGCAGATGCGGGAACGATTCGTGGAGACTTCGCAATGTCGATTCAATCAAACATTGTCCATGTATCTGATTCTCCAGAGAATGGAGAAATTGAGGTAAAGCGTTTCTTCTCCGAAGACGAAATCTTTGACTACAAACGAGTTGACGAAGCATTCGTCTACTCGGACGTCCACGAAGATTTTTCAGCTTAAAAAAGTAGAGAGTTTCTCTTTTGTCAATAGCATCGCTCTCCCCATTTTGCTATACTCTAGTTGAGTAGTCGTTTGCCAGTAGACGTTGAAACACCAAGAACAAGGGAATCTTGATAGAGCTTCATCGTGGTGGAGTTCTTCTGAATCCCACCTGACGTACCGTCAATGTTCTTCGCGCAAATGACTACGCAAAAAAACACGTGTTGCGCTCACGTGTTTTTTTGCGTATCTCTGTGCTATACTTTGCGTATGCATAAAGAGAAAAAGATGAAGCTCACCGTGTATGGGGGAGCAGGTTGGGTAACTGGTGCGAATTTCGTCCTCGACAATATGCGAGAAGGGGAGGAGAATCGTAAGATTATGATTGATTGTGGAATGTTCCAGGGTGGAGATGACGCGTACGAGAAGAACGCAGAACCTTTTGCCTACGATCCAAGTGAGATTGACGTCCTCCTCGTAACGCACGCACATGCAGATCACATTGGACGCATTCCAAAACTCGTGCGTGATGGATTCCGTGGTGTTATCTATTCCACCGAAGCGACAGCAGACCTCGTCCCGTTAATGTTCGAGGATAGCTTAAAGATTATGGCTTACGAGGAAAAGAAGCATGGGAGGGAAGTACTCTATACGCAAGATGATGTAAACCGAACGCTCACACTCTGGAAGCGCGTTTCGTTTCATAGCCCGATCCAGCTTGACGGAGGATTTGAAGCAACGTTCTTCGTTTCTGGTCATATCCTTGGTTCGGGGATGGTGAGGATCCACTATGGCGATGCAAATATGCTCTTTACGGGAGATCTTGGAAACACTCCTGATATCCTCCTTCGTGATACAGAAATTGTTCCTGATATTCGCTATATGCTGATGGAGTCGGTGTATGGAGATAGGAATCACGAAGAGCGAGAATTACGAGAGGAAAAAATGAAGCAAGTGATTCTTGAAACGATTGCAAATAAAGGGACGCTCCTTATCCCTTCGTTCGCGCTTGAACGGACGCAGAATATTCTCTATCTTATCAATAAGCTTGTCGAATCGGGTGAGGTTCCTCGAATTCCAGTATTCCTCGATTCTCCACTTTCTATTGATATTACAAATGTATTCAAAAAGTATGTGAATACGATGAATTCAGATGTGAAAGAGCACCTCAAGCATGACCATGATATATTCTCTTTTCCCGGCTTTGTAGAGACCTACTCGGTAGATGAGTCAAAAGCAATTATGCACCACCCTGGTCCAAAAGTTATTATCTCTTCCGCAGGAATGAGCCATGCAGGGCGTATCATCTTTCACGAGAAGCATTATCTCAGTGATCCAAATACAATTCTCCTCTTCGTAGGGTATCAAGCAGTAGGGACACTTGGGCGAATTATTCAAGACGGAGCAAAGAAGGTGAACATTCTCGGTGATGAAGTTCCTGTGCGTGCGAAAGTGGTAACAATTACAGGATTTTCTGCACATAAGGATTCAACACACCTCCTTGAATTTGTGGAGCAAATTGACGATGCATCAGACGACTTGCGAAAAGTGTTTGTGACGATGGGGGAGCCGAGCGCTTCGCTCTTCCTCGCACAGCGTATTCGCGATTACCTTGGAGTACACGCTATTGTTCCTGATCCTGGCGAGAGTTTTGTGCTTGATATGAGTAAATAAAATACCCCGAGCTTGCGTTCGAGGTAGTTTGTGTGGAATAAAACCCCATAAAGGTGTTTTTTCGTATGCAGATGGTTAGAATGTGAGGACTGATACGGTATCTGTTGTGCCTTCTTTCCCAAAAGAATTTCCTCTTGTGATTGTGATACGTTTTGTTGTTTTTACTTTTGCTCTTTTGAGAATTTGTTGTATTGCTCTCTTGAGATCTTTTGGTGCATGATGAATTTCTTCTGCGGTGAGAGCGGTGACTCCATAATGGAGGACCAGCTGCCTCGCTACTCTCTCATAAGGGGTAATGGCAATGATACGTTTTTCAGGGTGGAAGCGAGAAATCATTCTCGCAGTGAGTCCAGATTCAGTGAGTGCGATGATATCTGTTTCAAGTCGTTCAGAAACGTCAACCGCAACTTCACTCATCACATCGGTGACATTTTTTGTTTCGGTGAAGATGTAACGCTCTTTTGCAAACGGTTCTACCTGTTCCGCAATCCTCACCATTGTTTTCACTGCCTCAACAGGATATTCTCCTATACTCGTCTCTCCGGAGAGCATAAGCGCATCCGTTCCATCAAAAATAGCGTTCGCAACATCGGAAACTTCCGCTCGCGTAGGAACAGGGGAGTGTTCCATTGAGTCAAGCATTTGAGTTGCAGTGATGACAGGTTTTCCGACTACTGCACACTTTTTAATGATTTCCTTCTGTATGAGAGGAACTCTTTCTACTCCAACTTCGATGGCAAGGTCTCCTCGTGCAATCATGACCCCATCGGTTGCTTCAAGTATCTCATCAAAATGTTCAACAGCAGGCGCTGTTTCTATCTTTACAATAATTTTTGTTTTTGATTTGTGTTTGTTGAGGATTCTCCTGAGTTGAAGAACATCATTTTTTGTTTGCACGAAAGAGAATGCAATGTAGTCGACGTTATTCTCTATTCCGAAGAGAACATCCTTTTTATCTTTTGCGGTCAGTGAGGAAATAGAGAGATGAGCTCCCGGCACATTAATTCCTTTGTGGGAAGTAAGGAATCCTCCATCGATAACTCTCGTATAAATTTTCGTTAGTGTCGTCCTTTCCACTTTCAACGTTTTCTTTCCGTCTTCAATTTTAATAATCATCCCCTTCTTCACTTCTTGGGGAAGTTTCTTATAGTTTACGGAAGCTCGAGTGGTATCTCCAACAAGGTCCTCTGTGGTAAGGATAAACGTTTGTCCTCTCTTTAGGGTAATCCCTTCTCTTGGAAGTTGCCCAATACGTATTTTTGGTCCCGAAAGGTCTTGAAGGATAGCAATTCGTTTTCCTACTTTCTCTGCAACTTTTCGTGCACGGTCATGAATTGTTTGATGCCACTCATGAGTGTTATGAGAAAAGTTGAGTCGTACTACATCAACTCCGTTTCGAATAAGTTTTTCTAGCTGTTTTTCTGATTCTGTAGCGGGACCTATCGTTGCTACAATTTTTGTTTTCTTTCTTTCAACTTTCATATGGAGGAGTATAGCAATCGGGCTGTTTTTTACCACATTTCTCTCTTTTTCTGTTTGTATGCTATGATAGATTCACATGTCGTTTGTGAAGAAGGTCGTAAAACGAGATAAGAGTGAAGAAATTTTTTCAAAAGAGAAGTTGTGTTCTTCTCTCGTACAGATAGGAACTAAAGAGCATACCGCACGACACGTATGTAACTTGATTGATCAGTCAATCGAGAATGAGGTATCTACGAATGACATCTTTCGTATGACGCGTGATTACCTTTACCAGATTAATCCTGATTTATCGGCACTCTACGCACTTGAACGAGGGCTCTCTGCGCTCGGACCATCGGGTTTTGCATTTGAACAGTACATCGCTGCTATTTTTGTGGAGATGGAGTATCAGGTTCAGACGAACGTGTATCTGAAGGGAGAAGGAGTAGAACACGAGATAGATGTGTATGCGGAGAAGGGGAATGTGGTTTTTATCTCGGAAGCGAAGTATAAGAATGATTTTAAGCTCAAGACACATATCAACCATGTGATGTATGCAGATGCGCGACTTCAAGATATTCGTCGCAGAGCAAAGCAGGAAGGGGATCCGCGTGAATACTACATGTGGGTGATAACAAACACGAAGTTCACTGATAATGCAATTCACTATGCAGCATATCGTGACATTCAGCTTCTTGGTTGGGATTACCCACCGTTCATAAACCTTATGAAGCTCATCTCAGAGAAGAAGCTCTATCCGGTCACAATCCTTCCTTCTATCACAAGATCTATTTTGAAGAAGCTTGCACACAAAGATCTCATCCTTGTAAAATATCTCATCTCATTCACAGTTGATGACTTTATGGAGCAGTTTGGAGCTTCTCATCGCCTCGCGCGAAAGCTCGTTTCAGAGATTCACGAGTTGATGGAGGGAAATGTTATTTGATAGGTATATGAAAACTACCACAGTGAAAACTATCTTCATATTTCTTCTCTTCATCCTTATTTTTCCTCTCCTCCCAATATGGATAGGGATTGTCCTCTTCTTTCTCCTCCATCTCTTCTTTTCCTTTTCTCTCTTTCTTCTCATATTCTTTTCTTTCCTTCTCCTCTTTTTTTCTTCTCTCTCACCTCTTGTTGTTTTCCTGTTGTTCGTTTTCCTTTTCTACGGGGTTTCATTTTTCCGCTCGTTTCTCTCAATTTAAGGTACTATGATGTGGTTTCGCAAAAAAGGAAAAAGGAAAGACGCACGATTCGATCCAGATGAGATATTCATCGATAGTATTAATCCATCTGGGTTTGATGAACAGCAGATGGAGGGGGTTCTCGAAAAACCCCTCTCTCGTACTTCACTTACACTCTTCCGCGTCATCCTTCTCGCAATACTTCTCGTCTTTTTGGGAAAATCTTTCTCTCTTCAGGTTATTAATGGGGAGGAATATCGGACACTCGCTGAGAGGAATATTCTCAGGAGAGTTCCTATCTTCGCAGATCGCGGGGTGATTTACGATCGTAATGGAGCGGAACTCGCATGGAATACGAAACGGGAAGGGGAAGATGTTTCAAGGAGGGTATATCGTGGAGAAGCATTTGGGCACCTTTTCGGGTATGTGCGCTACCCACAAAAAGACAGTAAGGGAAAGTATTGGTCCTTTAAAACAGAGGGAGAGTATGGAGTAGAACGCCTCTATGATGATACTCTCGCTGGGGAAAATGGTTCAACAATCGTTGAGTATGATGCAGAGGGAAATATCGTCTCATCAAACCTCGTCTCTCCTGTACAGCACGGGAAGAATATAACACTTACTATTGATTCTCGCGTTCAAGAGGTGCTCTACGACACACTCCGTGATTACATTGAAGAGCATCATTTTGAAGGAGGGGGTGCAGCGATTATGGATGTACAAAATGGCGATCTCCTTGCTCTCGTTAGCTACCCAAGCTTTGATTCGAATGTGATGACGAACGAGCGCTCAAGAGCGGGTACGTACTTGCGTAATCCGCAGAAGCCCTTCTTCCATCGTGTCGTTTCTGGACTCTACCCACCGGGATCAACGGTAAAGCCGTTTATTGCGCTCGCCGCGCTCAATGAGCACATTATCAGCCCACAGACGACAATTCTCAGCACAGGAAAGATTGAGGTGGAGAATCCCTACAACCCTTCAAAACCGTTCATCTACCGCGATTGGAAGCGCGGGGGGCATGGAGTAACCGATGTGAAAAAAGCAATTGCGGAGTCTGTAAACACTTTCTTCTACATTGTGGGGGGAGGGTACAAGTCACGAGAAGGTCTTGGCATTAGGAGGATAGATGAGTACCTTAAACAGTTTCACTTAGGGGAGAGAACTATGTTCCCGCTCTTCACAGAGAAGGAGGGGGTTATCCCTAGTCCGGAATGGAAGGAACGAACCTTCCACGATTCGTGGAGGTTAGGAGACACCTACATTAGTGCTATTGGTCAGTTTGGTTTTCTTGTGAGTCCACTTCAGCTTCTCCGTTCCTACTCTCTATTTGCAAATAGACAGTTCTTTGTGAGCCCCCGTCTCACACAGCCAGAACCCGTGAAGAGAGAGGTGCTCACAGGAGTGAAGAGAGAATACATCGATGTTGTCCGTGAAGGTATGCGTGATGTGGTGCGGAAAGGGACTGCGAGAAACCTCCTCATTGATGGGGTGAGTATTGCAGCAAAAACAGGGACCGCACAGGTGGGGGCACACAATGAGTTCTATGACTCATGGATTGTTGGGTTCCTTCCCTATGAGAACCCCCGTTACCTTTTCGTTCTCTTCCTCGAGAAAGGAAAGAAAGCGTATGGTGGTGCTGCGAGTGCCGCTTTCCGTGATTTCCTTATCCGTTTTCAAGAAGAGTATCCTCAGCTCTTTACAGAATACTTCGCAGATTAATGTGCTATACTCCTACTCGTATGAATGAACACACGTACACTATTGCTCAAAATGTTCTCTCGTGGACGAAGGTACACGGGATAAAAATTATCGTGGTATTTTTCCTTGCGCTCCTCACGGTGCGTATTGCAGGAAAGCTCATTACCCGACTCGTGAGAAAAGTTATCTCTCGCGATTCCTTCATCTCAGAGGAGGAAGAGAAGAAGCGAGAAGATACCATTATCAACATCCTTAATAAGCTCACACACATTCTCGTGTGGTTCGGTTTTCTCTTCTTTTTCCTCCAAGAAGTAGGCATCCCTATTGCGCCACTCCTCACCGGTGCGGGAATCATTGGTATGGCAGTTGGATTTGGTGCGCAGTCACTTGTGAGGGATTTTATTACAGGACTCTTCATTGTGACTGAGAATCAGTTCCGTATTGGGGATGTGGTGTGTATTGGCGGACACTGCGGTGTCGTGGAGGATATGACACTTCGCATTACAAAAATTCGTGAACTTGATGGAACAATTCACTTTATTCCAAATAGTGAAATTCGTATTGCTTCAAATAAGTCAAAAGATTTTTCCAAAGTAGATATTACTATTGGAGTAGGATATGGGACGGACATTGATCATCTCGAACAAGTTATCAATAGGGTTGGAGATAAATTGAAGGAGCATCCTGAATTTGGGATGTTCATCATTGAAGCACCGCATTTTCTCCATATTGAGGATTTTGCTGATTCCGCAATTAATGTTCGTATTCTCGGAACAGTATACCCAAAGAAACAGTACCTCATTGCAGGTGAATTAAAGCGACAATTAAAAGATGCATTTGAGAAAGAAGGCATCGAAATCCCGTATCCAATTCGAACTGTATTTCTCCACAAGGAAAAGTAACTTATGGAAACACAAAAAGAACAACGAATGAAGCGTATCGTTTCAGGAATAAAACCTACAGGAAGGCCTCACTTGGGGAACTATTTCGGGATGATGAAGTCTGTTGTGGAGATGCAAGATGAGTATGAGTCATTTCTCTTCGTCGCAGATTATCACGCACTTACCACAATCCATGAAAAGGAAGAGCTTCACAATCTCATTGTCCAGCTTATTCTTGATTACCTCGCGGTAGGAGTAGACCCAAAGAAGACAGTGTTCTATCTCCAATCCGCAATCCCTGAGCTTGCTGAGTTTGCATGGATTCTCAGCACACTTGTAACGGTTCCATGGCTCGAGCGCGCGCATGCGTACAAAGATGCACTCGCAAAAGGAAAAGAACCAGGAGTCGCACTCTTTTCCTACCCAATCCTTATGGCAGCGGATATTCTCGCGACGCAGGCAGAACTCGTTCCCGTAGGGAAGGATCAAATTCAGCACGTAGAGATGACGCGTGAACTCGCGCGGAAGTTTAATGCTCGCTACGGAACACTCCTCAAAGAACCACAGTCATTTTTGAGTGAAGGGCAAGTCGTTCCGGGAATCGATGGGCAAAAGATGTCAAAATCCTATGGGAATATTATTCCACTCTTCGCAGACGAGAAGGCAGTTAAAAAAGCGGTGATGCGAATCGTAACCGATTCTTCACGACCAGAGGATCCGAAAGACCCAGAGCAGTGTAATGTGTTCGCACTCCATAAACTCATTACACCAGAAGAAGAACTCGAAGAAATTCGTGATGCTTACCTTAGAGGAGGAATGGGCTATGCTGAAAGTAAAGAACGTCTCTTTAATAATATAATGGAATTCACAAGAGAGATGCGTGAGAGACGAGCATTCTATGAGAATCGTATGGAGCTCGTATATGAGATTATCCAAGAGGGAAATGCGAAGGCACGAAATCTCATTATCCCTCTCATTCAGCAGGTGCGAGAGAGTGTAGGGCTTCTCTCGTAAAACAGGAAGAGAGTATGAAGACGAAAAAGAGGAACAAGCGAAAGAGGAAAATGAGGAAGCTCTTCAGAGTTTCTCTTTTTCTCATACTCCTCTCTTTCTTCGTTGCACTTTTTCTCTTTTTCGCTCCTCGTATTGCATTCTTTCGTGTAGGTCAAGTAGATGTTTCTTCCCAAGAGAGAGATACCTACTATGAGAATCTTGTGAAGCAATTTAGTGAAGAGTTTCTTCACACGAAAGTATTTTTGTTTCCAAGAGAGAGTATTTTTCTCGCACGAGTTGGGTTGAAGAGAGAACTCTCTCACCGTTTTCCTCCACTCACTGATTTTTCTCTCGCGATACGAGAGCATACGCTTGATATTCGATTTCGTAAGAGAAAAGAAGCATTCGTTGTCTGTAAACTACAAGAGAAATCTTTACAAGAAGAAGAGCAAGATAAAGAAGATGAGGAGGATGAGGGAAGGAAAGAAAAGGAGTGTTACTTTGGGGATAGAGATGGATTCCTCTTTTGTGAGGCACCTGAATTGAGCGATTCCCTCTTTCGCACAGTGTATGTGGAGAATAATCTCAGGGTAGGGGATTACTTCCTTGACCAAGAGAAGCTCTCTATCCTCCTCACGCTCATCTCTGATCTTGAAAAAAGCACCTCACAGCACATTGAGAGAATTCTTTTCTCTTATGATCCAATAGGGAAAATTATTCTCATCATTCAGTTTGATGAGCTATTTGACCGAAATCTTGAAAATTCAGTATTGCTTTTCATCCCTTTTCCACAATCAGAAGGTGAGATTAGGGAGGATATAGAGAAACTTATGGTTCTCCAACATACTGAACTCTTTGAAAAGGAATTCTTCCAAGAAAAGAAAGAATTAGACTACATTGATTTTCGTATTCCTCATCAGATTCGTTACAAAATTCACACTGAACAAGAAAAGGAAGAAGAAACGTATGGACAAGAATAGTGAACAAAAGAATATCGTTTTTGGTTTTTGGGGTAAACTTCCTGAGTACCCAAAACTTCTCGCACCGATGGCGGATGTAACCGATCTCGCGTTCCGCGAGATGATTGCGAGGTACTCTCGTATGGGAGAGGAGGGGGGTGGTCCCGATGTACTCTACACAGAGTTTGTCGCTGCAGATGGGCTCTGTTCCGAAGGGAGAGGAAAACTCCTTCCACTCCTTCGCTACAACCCAGAACATCGTCCTATCGTTGCGCAAATTTTTTCAAAGGATCCTGAGAAAGTGCGTTGTGCAGCGGAGCTTTGCCTTGAACTTGGTTTCGATGGGATGGATCTCAATATGGGCTGTCCAGAGCGAAACATTGTGAAGCAGGGAGCAGGTTCCGCAATGATTAAAACTCCGAAACTCGCGCAAGAAATTGTATTCGCCGCGAAAGAAGGGGTACAAGGTAAGATTCCCGTTTCTGTAAAGACGAGGATTGGATGGAACGCGAACCAGGTGGAAGAGTGGATTCCTGCACTCCTTGAAACAGACATTCCCGCAATCATTCTCCATGGGCGAACGCGTGCAGAGATGTCAAAGGTTCCCGCGCATTGGGATATCATTTCTCGCGCTGCGGAGATTGTGCATCAATCGGGGAAGGGAACGAAGCTCATTGGGAATGGAGATGTTGTCTCACTCGAACAGGCAGAGGAATACCAAGATCGTTACGGAGTTGATGGAGTAATGATTGGACGAGGGGTGTTCGGAACACCATGGCTCTTTGATCGAGAGAAACGACTTGCTCCGAAAACGATCGAGGAGCGCCTCCATATTCTCCTCGAACACACACGACTCTTTGTGAAGCACTTTCCTCAAAAGAATTTTCAGATTATGAAGAAGCACTACAAAGCGTATGTGAATGGATTCGATGGAGCGAAAGAACTCCGCGTGCGGCTTATGGATGCGGATGGTGTGGAAGAGGTAGAACAAATTATTGAACGATTCCTTAGCGAAAGAGAGTGAGAATGAAAAGCGGGCGGGTGCGTAATCTACGCACCCGCCCGCTTTCCAAAACTCTAGAATATAACCACCTACGCAAATAAACTGCTTTGTTATTCATAA
Organism: Candidatus Parcubacteria bacterium; assembly: GCA_027031875.1. Lineage (GTDB taxonomy): Bacteria > Patescibacteriota > Minisyncoccia > Phycocordibacterales > UBA1006 > UBA1006. The sequence continues at coordinate 11,663 of JALVPH010000045.1, forward strand.
AACCACTTACTCTACTCAAACCACTTTGTCATTCCGTACTTGATACGGAATTCATAAACATCATTATAAATAAGCCGCTATGAGTTATTTACTTTCATTTTCAGGATAAACAATAGTAAATTATTTTCTTTTCTCTATTTCGTTATATACTCATTCCTATGGCACAGCAAAACGATGGGAAATTACATCCGCTTTCACAAACAATTCGTGATGTAACGAAGATTTTTGTGGATATGGGATTTGAAGTTGCGTCAGGTCCTCAACGAGAGGATCAGTGGCACAACTTTGATGCGCTCAATGTTCCGCAAGATCATCCGGCAAGAGATATGCAGGATACGTTCTTCTTAGAAGAGAAAGATGAGCAGGGAAGAAATAAGGTATTGAGAACACACACTTCATCAGTGCAAATTCGTTTTATGGAGTCGTTCCTCAAAGAGGGGAGAGAGCTTCCATTTAAAATTATCGCACCGGGGAGAGTCTTCCGTCAGGAAGCGACTGACCGCACGCACGAGGCACAGTTTCATCAACTCGAAGGGCTTGTGGTAGGTGAAGGCATTTCGCTTGCGCACCTCAAAGGAACACTTGAACACTTTCTCCATACTTTCTATGGTCGCCCGATTGAGTTTCGTTTTCGTCCCGGATACTTTCCTTTCGTGGAGCCAGGAATAGAAATTGATCTGAAGTTTGGGGAAAGGTGGATGGAAGTGCTCGGTGCAGGGA
>JALVPH010000046.1 GCA_027031875.1 Candidatus Parcubacteria bacterium
CATATTTTTCTGTTTTTTTAGAGACATCGTGTAATTTTTAGTGAAATTATCCTTATGTAATATAGCTATTTTAGCATATTCGGACCCACGTATTTACCATTATGCCAAAATTTCTTGTAAGCTTTGCAATAAAAGAAAAAGAGAAAATGGAGGAAAAATCACCAGAACAAAAACATGAACCTGAAGGAGAATAACCCTAAAAAGAAAGAACTAGGTTTAAAAACTTAGTTCTTTCTTTATTCTTCCTATTGAGAAAGTGAATTAAGGAGGTCGCTTAACCTCTCAGCCTGCTGAAGTGCATCTCCATGAGAAGAGATGCTATTATTTGAAGTGAGTGATACTCCCCCACCAAAAAGTGATAGCGCGCGAGGAAGCATAAACATAAGAATAATAAACGGAATGACGAAAGTGATAAGCGTTGCAACACCAGACCAAAAAATCATCTTTCTCGTCTTTTCAACTGATGTATAGATTTTTTCTATCTTTTCTTCTTGCTCTTCAAGTCGTGCAAGAATTTCCTCTTCTCTCGTGAAATTATTTTCCATATGAAGTAAGTTTACCACTCGTTTCGAAAAAAACATCAAAATACTTGCAAAATATATGTCTTCATGTATCTTATAGGTAAACCTACTAACCTAAAATTCACTGACTCAATATCTAGCCGTCACTCTGTGGCGGCTTTTTCTGTGTGGTAAATATTTAAAAAACACGCCACTCAGTTATTGTGTGTTTTTGCTTCTATACTATCTATGACTCCCCCACCAAGGCATACATCCCCGTCATAGAAAACAACTGATTGCCCGGGAGCGATTGTGTAATCAGGGGAATAGAAGTGAACGCGCATCTCTTTTTTGTTTTCGTCATAGGAGAGAACACTCACTTTCTTAAGGGATCCGCGATAGCGAATTTGCACATCAAACATCCCTCCTGTGAGGAAACTTCCCTCAAGGTCGTTTACCTGTGAAAGGAAATATATTTTTTCTCCCTCCTCAATACCTCCAGGATCTTGAGAGACGATAAGGATATTCTTTTCCACATCTTTCCCTACTACATAGTAAGGACCCCCATCAGTCGTTTTCTTATGAACCGTGAAGCCATGTCTCTCACCAAGCGTGAAAAACATTGCTCCTGAATGTGTACCGATAGGGTTTCCTTTTTCGTCAACAACCTCACCCTCTCTCTCGTTTATGTAGTGGCGGAGAAAATCTTTCATATCCACATCCCCGAGAAAACAAATTCCCTGCGAATCTGGTTTTGGTGCAGTTACAATCCCAAATTGTCTTGCCTTTGCACGAACCTCGCTCTTCTTAAACTCCCCTACCGGGAAAAGAATATGAGGGAGCTGCTCTTCCTTAAGCGTCCAGAGAAAGTAGGATTGATCTTTGTTAGTATCAACCCCTCGCAGAAGAGAAAAATGATCTCCCTGCCTTCGTATTCGTGCGTAGTGGCCAGTTGCAACAAAATCTGCACCTTGTTCACGCGCCCAGCGAAAGAAAGCTCCAAACTTAATTGCACGATTACACATCACATCTGGATTTGGAGTTCTCCCACGACGATACTCGTCAAGCATGTAGCGAACGACTTCCTGTTCGTATTCCTTTTCGAGATTTAATTCGATGAAGGGAACATCAAGTTGTGCGCACACACGCATCGCATCCCTCTTCTCATCCCTCCAACTACACTCAAGCCAGTCGGGCTGCCATGTGCGAATGAACACCCCCACAACTTCATATCCTTGTGACTGAAGGAGCGCAAGACTGAGCGAAGAATCAACCCCCCCAGAAACCCCCACAAACACGCGACCTTTTTTCTCTTTCTGTATCATACCTGCTATCATACGAAAGCGTGAGAAAAAGAAAACACTGCGAGAGATGCGAAAACGAGCGAATGCGTAATTCTACGCATTCGCTCGTTCTCTTTATCCTCTATTTGAACACAGAGGGTTACTCATCACTCTTATCAGCCAATCCAAGCTTTCTCCTCAACTCTGCCTCTTGCTCTTCTTCTATTGCTCGTGCTTCCATTTCTTCCTGTTCCTGTTCCCAGAGCTGCTCGAGTGGAATGAAGTCATTGCGAAGTCCTGTTCCTGCAGGAATGAGGTTTCCCACAATGATATTCTCTTTCAATCCACGAAGCTCATCAACCTCCCCTTCTGTCGCAGCCTTCACGAGCACGCGTGTCGTATGTTGGAAGGATGCAGAAGAAAGCCATGACTTTGTGGTAAGGGCTACTTCTGTAATTCCCTTTACAATCACTTCTCCCTTCGCTTCGAGTTTCCCTTCTTTACGAAGTCGTTCATTCTCTTTCACGAGCTCGTAATGTTCCACGATATCTCCTGTTGAGAACTTAGAATCACCCATCTCAGTAATTTTCCTTCGTGAGAACATAAGTCGGGCGATAATCTCAATATGCTTTTTGTTCACTGGAGCAGAGTTCAATTCGTACACCTTGAGTACCTCATTCACGATGTACTCTTGCGCACGTTCCTGCCCCGCAATTTCAAAGAGTTCTGTGATGATTGCAGAACCGTCAGTGAGGAGTTGTCCCTTCACGACACGATCCCCTTTCTTTACAACCGGTGAACGACGAGGGTCAATCTGGTAAGTAATAGTCTTTGATTTCGTTCCTCCTTGCGTAATTTCCTTATCGAGCAAAACTTCGATCGTCTTCACCCCATCTTTCGTCTTCACCTCACTCACTACTCCATCATACTTGTTAATCACTGCTGGGGATTTAATGTTTGAACGATTTTCAAAGATTTCCTCAATTCGTGGAAGACCAGTCGTAATATCCAACCCGGTAACTCCTCCGGCATGGAAGGTTCTGAGCGTAAGCTGCGTTCCTGGTTCTCCAATGGACTGAGAAGCAATTGTTCCTACCGCCTCTCCTACACGAACCACATCATTTCGTGCGAGATCGAGACCGTAACACGCTTGACATACTCCATGAATATTTTCACAAGTGAGAGGTGTTCGAACCGCAACTTCTTTCACTCCCGCATCTTCAATTTGTTTTGCTTCCTCTGCTGTGAGCGTATGCTCTTTCTTGAAGAGTACCTTCCCGTTCGCATCCTTCACTGTTTCCGCGAGCGTACGCCCCATCAAATTGTCTGCGAGACTCTTTACAATTCCATCAAAGTTCTCCTCACGTACAATTTGAGATTTCTTTGTTCCACAATCTTCGCTCGTAATCACTACATCTTGCGCGACATCGTGAAGCCTTCGTGTGAGGTATCCCGCACTCGCAGTCTTCAATGCAGTGTCGGTCAACCCCTTACGAGAACCGTGCGTAGTAATGAAGTATTCAATAGGAGTGAGTCCCTCCTTAAAGGAGTGCAGAATCGGGAAGTCAATCGCCTTACCGACTGCATTCACAATCACTCCAATCATTCCCGCAATCTGCTGAATGTTAGAGATAGACCCACGCGCACCAGACACCACCATATCACCAACCGATTCTGACTCTTCCAGTTTTGAGGCAATGAGCTCCTGAATCTCATCCTTCACTGATTCCCAAAGCTCAATCGTTTTTCGGTAACGCTCCTCGTCAGAGATGAGTCCTTCTTCATACTGTTCAATAATTTCGCGTGCTTTTGCTTTCCCTCGCTCAATAATCTCCTTCTTCTCTTCTGGAACGTTCACATCGGAGTATGCGAAGGTTGAGCCAGAACGTGTTGCGTAGCGGAATCCGAAGTCCTTAATCTTATCGAGAATTGGAGAGGTTTCATCAATTCCATAGGTGAGAATGAGTGTGCGCACAAGCTTTGCGAGATCCTTCTTCTTCACCACCTCATTGATGTAAGGAAAATCAGATGGGAAGATACTGTTAAAGAGGAGGCGTCCAACCGTCGTTTCGAATGGTTTTCCTTCGAATTGTGCGTAACGTGGGAGATCCGTTCCGAGCACGTAGATTTTCGCACGAAAATCAACTTGCCCGAAGTCGTATGCGGTAATTGCCTCATTTGGTGAAGAGAAAAACTTCCCTTCTCCTTTCAATCCTTCTACCGCTTTCGTCATCCAGTATGCACCGAGCACCATATCCTGTGAGGGTGTCACAATAGGGTTCCCCGATGCAGGGGAGAGGAGGTTCTTCCCAGATGCCATCAATTCTTTCGCCTCAAATTGTGCCTCCGTAGAGAGTGGGAGGTGAACTGCCATCTGGTCACCATCGAAGTCAGCGTTAAACCCTGCACATGCGAGCGGATGAAGCTGAATTGCCTTTCCCTCAATGAGTTTTGGCTTGAACGCACGAATAGAAAGCCTGTGGAGTGTTGGGGCACGGTTGAGGAGCACATAGCGATCCTTAATTACTTCCTCAAGGATCTCCCACACCTCATCGTCAGGATTCTCAAGAAGTTTTCCTGCTCCTCGTACGTTGAACGCCTTCTCTCGACGGATGAGTTCAGAAATAACGAACGGACGGAAGAGCTCAAGCGCCATCTTCTTCGGAAGTCCAGTCTCATTCATCGCAAGCTTTGGACCTACCACAATCACAGAACGTCCTGAGTAGTCCACACGTTTTCCAAGCAAGTTCTGTCGGAAAATTCCCTGCTTCCCCTTGAGCTGATCTGCGAGTGACTTCAATGCTCGACGTTGTGAAGAGGAAACTGCAGCAGATCCAGAATGTTTCCGAATAGAGTTATCAATGAGAGAATCAACTGCCTCTTGAAGGATACGCTTCTCATTCCTCAAAATCACATCCGGTGCGCCAATGCTAATGAGCTTCTTGAGACGATTGTTCCTGTTAATCACGCGTCGATAGAGATCGTTCACATCTGAGGTTGCGTAACGTCCTCCATCAAGCGACACCATTGGGCGGAGCGCAGGAGGGATGACCGCGATATGCTTGAGAAACATCCACTCTGGGCGAATATTCTCTCGGTGAAGGGAACGGAGGAGGGAGAGGCGCTTCTCGAGTTTCTTCCGTGTGCCCATTGCTCTCGTTTCGCGATGTTGTTTTTCGAGATCTCTAATGAGCTCCTCGAGATCGAGATTGGAGAATATTTCATAAATTGCTTCCGCACCAATCCCTGCCTCGAATACGGACCCGAACTTTACTGAAAAGATGTTGTATTCATCTTCTGTGAGTATACGATGAGGAATAATCTCTTTGAGGTCGTTCACCGTTTTCTGATACACCTGCTTGAGCTTCTCCTTATCCTCATCACTCTCGAGCTGCTTCATCTTCGTTTCATACTCACGCTTGAGGTCACGCATCACACGCTCCTTCTCTTTCTCGTGAACTTTCGTGATGATGAAATTCGCAAAGTAGATAACCTTCTCGAGCTTTGAAACAGGAACATCGAGAATGAGCCCCATACGAGAAGGAATTCCCCGAAGGAACCAAATATGAGCAACAGGGGTAGCGAGCGTAATGTGCCCCATACGACTTCGGCGCACAATCGAACGCGTTACCTCAACTCCACACTTCTCACATACAATCCCTTTGTAACGAATTCCTTTATACTTCCCGCAGTAACACTCGTAATCCTTCTCAGGTCCAAAGATGCGCTCATCGAAGAGACCGTGCTTTTCAGAACGACCTGTACGGTAGTTAATCGTTTCTGGTTTCGTTACCTCTCCATGCGACCATGAGAGAATTGTCTCCGGCGATGCGAGTGCAATAGCAACTGCATCCCTTCGCTCTACCTCATGACTGTGTTGTGTTGAGTTGTGAGCATCTGTCTCTTTCATACTACTGTTCATATGATTCGTTTAATGATGTGCTCTCCTCACCTGAGCTCTGCTCCTCATAGTCGAGAACATCTTTCTTTTGAAATGCTCTCTTCTCTCCGAGCTTGATTTTCTCAACGTTGAGAGAGAGACCACGAAGGTAGTTCATAAGCACGTTGAAGGATTCTGGTGTGTGAAACTCACGAATCTTCTTTCGTTTAATGATAGCGTCAAAGGCTTTTGCACGTCCATCTACGTCATCTGACTTAATCGTGAGCATCTCCCGAAGCGTGTGTGCTGCTCCATACCCTTCGAGTGCCCACACTTCCATTTCTCCGAAACGTTGCCCTCCTGACTGTGCCTTTCCTCCGAGCGGTTGCTGCGTGATGAGCGAGTAAGGACCAATGGAACGTGCGTGAATCTTATCATCCACCATGTGGTGAAGCTTCAACATGTACATATACCCTACTGCAACATCCTGGTTGAACTTTTCTCCTGTACGTCCATCGTAGAGTGTCACCTTTCCACTCTTATCGAATCCTGCCTTCTCCAATTCTTCCGCAATCTCATCTGCTGTTGCACCCGCAAAGGACGGAACAACTGCTTGGTACCCAAGTGTGTTCGCCGCGAGCCCAAGATGGAGCTCGAGAATCTGCCCGAGGTTCATACGAGAGGGAATTCCAAGTGGAGTGAGGATCATATCGATTGGTGTTCCGTCTTCCATGTACGGCATATCCTCCTCTGGAAGCACTACAGAGATAACCCCCTTATTTCCGTGTCGTCCCGCGAGCTTATCTCCCACCTGAATGTTGCGGAGCTGTGCCACCTCAATGTAAATCTTTTTGAGCACCCCTGTCTCCATTTTGTACCCGTTCTCCTTCGAGAATACTTTCACCCCAATGACACGACCATGTTTTCCGTAATCGAGACGAAGGGAGGTGTCCTTCACATCGCGCGCCTTCTCTCCAAAGATGGAACGGAGAAGCTTCTCTTCTGGAGTAAGCTCTGTCTCCCCTTTCGGAGTAACCTTTCCTACAAGGATATCATTTGGTCCAACTTCAGAACCAACACGAATAATTCCATTCTCATCGAGATTTGCGAGCTTTGCCTCACTCACATTTGGAATATCTGTTGTCGTCTGCTCTGGTCCGAGCTTCGTATCGCGCACGATAACCTCATACTCATCAATACGTACCGAGGTGAAGATTGCATTCTTTACGAGACGCTCAGAGATGATAATCGCATCCTCGTAGTTCTGCCCGTCAAAGAGCATAAACGCAACGAGAATGTTCTGCCCGATTGCGAGCTCTCCATCTTTCGTTGTGGACGCATCAGCGAGCACCTGCCCCTTCTTTACTTTTTGCCCAAGCGAAACGATAGGGCGCTGGTGGAAAAATGAGTTTGAGTTTGTTCGTACAAAGTTCGTGAGTGCGTAATGCTCTCTGTTCCCTTTCGAGTCTTCCACCACGATATGCTTCCCGTCGACCTCCACCACTTTTCCAGAGGAACGAGATATCACCACACGCCCTGTATTGAGTGCTGCGTACTCTTCCATCCCTGTCGCAACGAGCGGTTTGTGCTGTACCACACACGGAACCGCCTGCTTCATCATGTTCGATCCCATAAGCGCACGGTTTGCGTTATCCGCTTCAAGGAATGGAATAAGAGATGTCGCAACGGAAAAGGCCATGTTCGTCGCAACATCCATAAAATCAACCTCGTTTCGGTGCACGAGTGCCGGCTTCCCTTGGTAACGCACCTCTACGAGATCATGAAGGAATCCCTTCTTCTCATCGTACTTATTTGATGCGTGCGCAATACGATACTTCTCCTCATCGAGTGCATTGAGGTAAACAATCTCCCCTGTGAGCTTCCCTTTCTCTACTTTCGCGTAAGGAGCCTCAATCATTCCAAAATTGTTGATGCGAGAGTAGACTGCGAGTCGAAGGATGAGCCCAATGTTCTGCCCCTCTGGAGTATGGATTGGGCAGAGACGTCCATAGTGAGACGGGTGGACATCACGCACCTCAAACCCTGCACGCTCGCGAACAAGCCCCCCCGGACCGAGCGCAGAAACGGTTCGGAGATGTGCAATCTCTGAGAGCACATTCTCCTGATCCATATACTGCGAGAGCTGGTTCGTATTGAAGAACTCTTTGATTCTCGCCTGGAATGGACGCTGATTAATGAGGTTTACCACATCAACCGTTTCAGGATCCGCGGTAGACATATGGTCACGAATGTTTCGCCTCATCTGTGCGAGCGCCTGGCGAACCTTCTGTTCAATGAGTTCTCCCACAAAACGCACGCGACGAGAACCGAGGTGGTCAATGTCATCCGGTTTACTCTCTGGGTCTGCGTTGAGTTTCGCGATATGCTTCACAATTGTGACGAGGTCTTTCGCGCTCAAGGTTTTCTCGTAGTTCCCCTTCTTTGGAAGAGGAAATCCGAAACGTTTATTGAAGTGGTAACGTCCTACCTCCGAAAGGTCATACATTTCTTCTCCAAAAAGACTCTCAAAGTATCCTTTTAGAGCTTCTGCAGAAGCAACTTCCCCATCGCGAAGACGACGATAGATATCTACATATGCCTCCTCTTTTGTTTTCGCGGTATCTTTTTCAATAGAGTTTTTGATGTAAGAAAGCGCTGCCTCATCATCACCAAAAGCAGAAAGAATATCTTCATCAGTCTCTAATCCAAAAATGCGGAGGAGCGCGGTAATAGGGAACTTCCTCTTCTTATCAATTCTCACATAGATAACACCATCTTTTGCAGTCTCAAATTCAATCCATGCTCCTCGTGCAGGAATAATTTTCGCTCCGAAGAATCGCCCTTTCGGATTATCATCAAGAATGAAAAATACCCCGTAGCTTCTCGCGAGCTGCGGAACAATAACACGCTCAACTCCATTAATAATAAAGGTTCCGTGAGGTGTCATGTAGGGGATTTCTGTGAGGAATATATCCTCCTCAATCTTCTTATCGAGAACTTTGTTGTGAAAACGTACACGCGCATTCAACTTTCCTTGAAAAGTAATTTTGTTCTCTCGCGCGTAGTGTTCGTCGTGCCCCGGATCCTCAAGTGTGAAGTTGAGGAATTCGATACTGTACTTCTTTCCTGAGTAGTCATCGATTGGAGAAAACTCCATAATCGTTTTTTGGAGATTTCCACCTAAAAATTCCTCGTAGGAACGCAACTGATTTTCTACGAGGTCTGGAACATCAACGAGTGGTTTCGTGTACTTGGAAAAATACTTCTTTTCCTGTGTTACCATGTCGTATGTATGTTTAGGAGATGCACACAATGTGCTTAGACGAATAAGAAACGAGCACCCACAACTCAATCGTCTCTCGTTGAGGAGAACAATATATGAATTGTGAGAAAAAGCAAGAAAAAAGGCGCTCACGCGCCTATTCTGTTATGTCGTCATAATTCACTATCAGCTTAAAAATGAGGAGACCGCATATCACATATGCGATAAAAAACACAAACATCATTAAGGTGTCTATCGAGATAAAAGGGACCGAACGATCCAACGGTTCCACCAAAAAGAGGAGGAAATAACAAAACACAAATGCAACGGCAGGGATAGTCACTGCTATTTCGCGTAGCCATCCGCCAAGGTAAATAGCGGATACCGGGATCACATACAGGAACATATACATGAAGATAGTAACATTTACAAATATTCCAGTGTCAAAGTATGGGACAAAACGCCCGTCCTTATTTCCTCCTAAGAGGGTAAATGCTGCTGCGTACAACGCACTTGCGATAAGTGCGATAAGTGCGTTGTTTTCGAGAATTTTTTTGAATTTCATGGCGATTAAGTTTTTAAGATTTGCCATTAACTTATCAGAGAGAGAGTTGTCAAGCACATCTCTTGACTTATCCACAGGGTATGAGTTTTTCTGAAGAGAGGCGGGTGAGGGCTCTGCCCTCGCCCGCCTCCTTCTTTCCCAACAAACCCCTCTCATCATTTCCATTACTCCCTCTCTCCCACTCATTGTTCCCTTTTTCACCAAGTGAACTAACAACTCACGATCGTAAAGTTTCAGACCAACTTTCTTACAAAACATCAGTGCAAATGAACTGATTTCTCACGATCGTAAAATATCAGACCAAGTTTTTCCACAAAACACCAACACAGATGATCTGACTTATTCACGGTCGTAAATTGTAAGACCAACTCTCTCTCAACATATCATTCCCAATTTTAAGAGTGAACTGACAACTCACGATCGTGAAAAGTAAGTTCACTTTTTTCATTCATTACAACCACACAAAGTAATCTGACTTACTCACGATCGTGAATAAATCAGACAAAAACAAAAACACCACACAACACAATTCACCACAACTTCCCTACCAAAAAAATCAATGATATATCTCCAATATGTGGTCATCAACACATCCTTTTAAGAGAAAAGAGGACAAAGGTTTTTTCCTTGTCCTCTTTTTTCTCTTCCTCTCATTCTTTTCTTTCCCTCCAAAGATAGAAGCAGCAACAATCCACTCATCAGAACAAGGAGGGATGTGGGATGATAAATCTACCTGGGTTGGTGAAGTCATTCCTACAGAGAATGATGATGTGGTGATTAACGGACATGTGTACCTCCCCTACCTTTCAGAACAGCATATTCATAACATCAATATTACCCAAAATGCTAGCTTAAATACGCAATATTCTGATCATGCTGGAACAATATATACGAACAGTGTTCATAATAATGGAATGATACGAAGGTTACATATTTACGTTGATGAAAACATAGAAAACAATGGAACCATTCATTCTGCTATCCTCCATCTTTCTGGAAATATCATAAATAATGGAACATTTACGCGTTGTTGCCCGGATGGGCTTTCCGATATCATATTCTACGGAACTGACCCAAAAACTATCCAAGGATTAGAAAATCAAGATGTTACTATTACGATGATGGATGATCTCTCCATCAACGGCGATACGCTTGTATTCCCTAATCTACATACGAGAGACCATATCTTTCATGGAAATCTCTCTCTACATAATGAGGGTAACAAGCGTTCCTATTTTGAAGGAATTCAGAACTTCACTATCGATGGGAACCTCCATATATCTAGTGGTTTCAACACGCGTACTCCTCACATACAAGCGAATACCATAACGCTAGAACAAGGGACACACATAAACCTTGAGGCAAGCGGAAATAACAATCACATCTATGGGACACTCATCCTTGAGAATAGTTCTGGAGTGAGCGCTACTCGTTATGGAGAAAAGATTCATTTCCACGATAAAGTACTTGTTCAAGAAAATGCACATATCGCTACTAGTTCCGGTGTCTTTTTCTACGATGATGTTGATTTTCACGGAATGCTTGATTTTGGTCAGAAGACCGTTTTCATTGCCAATGGTAATTCCAACAAAGATCACTATTTCTTTGAATATATCCTCAATGGATACCAGGGAAATATTGACGAAGAAGGGGGTGACTATGGATGGAGGATATCACGAGTACATAATCAAGATGGAAACTATATAAAACTAAAAGACATCCTCCTCGACAGAACACAGGTGTTTAAATGGAGAACGAGAACGGATGATGGTCCATGGGGACCATGGCACTACTTCAATGATTCTCGCTACCTTGAAGAGAATAATCACTTCTTCACCACCTCTGTGGATGATGTGACAGAAGGAGAAACACAGGAGATTGTGATTCGTGCAGAAGATGGTGCATTTTCTGGAGATGTGCAGTTGTCGGTGGATGAGGGGGCAGTCTCCCCTTCTGTGGTGCATATGGAGAATGGAGAGCTAACTGTTTCTGTTGTCTTTGATACCCCACAAGAGCATGCGATCCTCTCACTCCAATCAGTAGAACATCCTCTGCTCACAGGAACTTCTTCTCCTTTCAATGTCCTCCATGCAATTCGTGAACACTTCTTTACAATACCTCCGGTGACAGAAGCGAGAGTGGGAGAAACGCTCGCAATTCCTCTCCATGCGGAAGATGCAGACTATGAGGGAGATGTGGAGATTGTCTTCTCTGATGGGAATGGAGGTGAGGAGTCACTTCCTACACTCCACATGCAAGGTGGTTTTGCTGCCTTTCAGTATGTTCCAAGAGAAGTTACACAGAATGCTTCCTTCCGTTTCCGAGATGTGGAGAGAGACTGGCTTCATGGAGAGAGTATTCCTTTCGCTATCTATCCGGAAAAGAGGAAACACCATCTCTCCTCACGGAGAATTATTCCGAATGTGAATCTCCATATCGTAGGAGAAACCTTCATTACGCAGGGTGAGAGTGGAGATGAGGGAGGAGAAGAGAGTGGAGAACAGGAAGATACTTCCCCGCCCCAGGATGAAGAGAGTGAAAGTGATGAAAGTGGAGATAACGAAGAGCAAGACGAACCACACTACCTCTTAGAGAATAGCTGTCTCAATAT
>JALVPH010000047.1 GCA_027031875.1 Candidatus Parcubacteria bacterium
CGAGAGAAGAATTTTCTTGATAAGTTTGTATTTAAGAAGAGTGAGATAGAAGCGAAAACAGACGCGCTTGTTCTCCTCAAAGAAAACTAACGTTTATGAGGAAGAAAGACTTGAGTCATGAAGAGCGAAAGAAGCTCGCAGGACTGCTCGCGCTCATTGTTACCTTTTTCATATTCCTCTTTTGGGTGAAGTTTTCTTTTGTTCACCAACTAAGAAGGATTGGGGATTCTCTTGGAACCATTACGAGACAATTCGATGAGGTCGTTTCTCGAGCGAGGGAAGAAGTGAGAGTTCCAAAGATGGGTGAGGTAAGAATGTGTAGCAAACAAGAAGAAAAGACGACAGCGTATGAAAAAGAACGAAAGTGAAAAAAATGAAATAAAGCACGGGAGAGTAGAGGAGACGGATATCTCAAATGAGATGAAGACTTCCTTTATTGCGTATGCGATGAGTGTGATCACTTCCCGTGCGCTTCCAGATGTGCGTGATGGGTTAAAACCTGTTCATCGACGCATCCTCTACGCGATGCACGAACTCGGACTTGCCCCCTCATCGCGTTTTCGTAAGTCAGCAACCGTTGTTGGAGAGGTGCTCGGAAAGTATCACCCGCATGGAGACTCGTCAGTGTACATGGCGATGGTGAACATGGCGCAGGATTTTTCCTATCGCTATCCACTCGTATGGGGTCAGGGAAACTTTGGTTCTATTGACGGTGATGCTCCGGCAGCGATGCGTTACACGGAAGTGAAGATGGCACCTATTACCGTAGAACTCCTTCGTGATATTGAGAAGGAGACGGTTGATTTCGCGCCTAACTACGATGATACGAAGAAGGAGCCAGTTGTACTCCCTACGCGTATTCCAACGCTTCTCCTCAATGGGCAGCTTGGAATTGCGGTAGGAATGGCAACGAATATTCCCCCTCACAACCTTCGTGAGGTGATAGATGCAACAGTTCTCCTTATTGATAATCCGAAGGCTGGAGTGGAAGAGCTGCTCGAAAAAATGCCCGGACCTGATTTTCCTCTCGGGGGGCTTGTCTACAACCAAGAAGATTTAAAGAATGCATACGCAACAGGGCGAGGTCGTGTTGTTACTCGCGGAGAGGCAGAAATTACCGAAGGGAAGAAAGGTACAAATCAAATTATCATCACTTCGCTTCCGTATCGAGTGAACAAGCAGAATCTTATTGTGAAAATTGCGGAGCTCGTACGAGATAAAAAAATTAAAGGGGTGAAAGCGCTTCGTGACGAATCTACAAAGGATATTCGCATTGTTATTGAGCTCAAAGCTTCTGCACAGCCACGACGTATCCTCAACTATATTTACAAGCACACTGATTTGGAAATGAACTTTAACTATAATATGGTTGCACTCGTTGACGGTGTTCCTCAAACACTTGGGCTTAAGGATATTCTTCAGCTCTTCATCCAGCATCGTCAAGAAGTTGTGCGAAGGAGGAGTGTATATGAGCTTCGTAAAGCAGAAGAGCGTGCACATATCCTTGAAGGGTTGAGCAAGGCACTCGATCACATCGATGAAGTTATTGCGCTCATTAAAAAATCGAAAGATACGAATGAGGCGAAGCTCAATTTGATGAAGAAGTTCTCCTTCAGTGAGGTACAGGCGAAAGCAATCCTCGATATGAAGCTCCAAAAGCTCGCTGGCCTTGAGCGAAAGAAGATTGAGGATGAGCTGAAAGAGCTTAAGAAACTTATCAAATACCTGAAAGAGCTCCTCGCGTCGGAAAAGAAGATTCTTGGAGTTATCAAAGAAGAACTTCTTGAGGTGAGGGAGAAGTATGGGGATGATCGTAGGACGACCATTATTCCAAATGCGGTAGATAGTATTACGATTGAAGACCTTATCCCGCAGAAAGAATATGCGATGGTATTTACCGAGAACGGATACATCAAACGAACTGATCCGAGTGAGTACCGCACCCAAAAGCGAGGAGGGGTTGGTGTTGTTGACATGAACACACATGACGATGATATGGTTCGCCATTTCCTCATTGGAAACTCTCACAGTAAAATTCTCTTCTTTTCAAATAAAGGGAAGGTGTACCAAACGAAGATGTATGATCTCCCTGAGGGAAGGAGAGCAACACGAGGAAAATCTATTCACAACTTCCTCTCGCTCGAGGAGGGTGAGAAAATCCGTTCTATTCTCGCAGTTCCAAAAGGGGAATCACTCGAAAACGCAAGTCTCTTCTTCGTTACGAGGAATGGGATTGTGAAGAAGGTGAAAGGCGATGCGTTCTCTCGTGTGCGTTCGAGCGGGATGATTGCGATGACACTGAAAGAGGGAGATGACCTTCTCGATGTGCGCTTCGTGTATCAAGGAGATGAGGTTGTGCTCGTGACAGAGATGGGACAGTCCATTCGCTTCACACTCGATGATGTGCGTGCAATGGGGCGCACTGCAGCAGGGGTGCGTGGAATGAGACTCCGCGAAGGAGACTTTGTTGTGGGAACAGGAGTTATTCGTGCGAGTGGGGGAGACCGAGAGCTCCTCGTCATTAGTGAGAATGGCTACGGGAAGCGAACAAAACTCGAGGAGCATAAACTTCAAAAGCGAGGGGGAAGTGGAATTAAAACCTTTAATGTAACAGAGAAAACAGGGAAACTTATTGGTGCACGCATCACCTACGATGATGTGAAGGAGATGATTGCGATGAGTAAGCAGTCACAGGTCATCCGCACAAAGCTCGATGATATTCCTATTCTCGGCCGCGCGACGCAGGGGGTGAGAATTATGAAGTTGAAGGAAGGAGATAAGGTTGCGTCGTTTACGCTTATATAGAATCTTGTAAAAGAAAAGAAAGTAGGATTACCTCCTACTTTTTAAGTTCAATATTATCTCTACTATAAACAACAGCATAAATCCTAGCCCTAATTAATAGACCGTTTTATCAAACATTCTTGTCAGGATTCTACTGCAAGAATTGTTATTAACGTTTTTATCTTCTAAATCTCTTACACAGATACTGTGTGAGAGACCATTCCCAGCTCACTACTTC
This sequence comes from Candidatus Parcubacteria bacterium, assembly GCA_027031875.1. Taxonomy (GTDB): domain Bacteria; phylum Patescibacteriota; class Minisyncoccia; order Phycocordibacterales; family UBA1006; genus UBA1006. The sequence goes on from JALVPH010000047.1 coordinate 3,023, forward strand.
GTCATTCCCAACTTGATTGGGAATCCAGTAAATGAACCGCTACCGAAAACAAACCACCTCGTTATCCATCAAACCACCCACTTCATCTAAACCACTTGTCATCCCCGACTCCAATCGAGAATCCAGGGGTATTACTGCATTGTGTAGATACTCAAAACATCGTACTTACTCCCTAGATTTCTGTTGGAGCCTGTGCCCGCGTAGGCGGGTACGAGAATGACCCCTCACACAAAAGATAATTGTGTGAGGGGTTTCTAGATTCCAGTCGGGGTTTATGCTGAACTTGATTCAGTACCTGGAATGACGAGAAGGAGGGAGATTCTGGATTAAGTTTGGAATGGCAAGAGAGGGGATTCCAGGTTACAAGCTCGGAATGACAACAAGGAAATGTATGGAAAAACAGAAGAAGCGGGTGAGTGCATAGCACTCACCCGTCTCTTGTTACGCTATTCCAAATGAAGCTCTTTGTTCCTCATTTCAAGTTGCTCCTTTAATTCTGGAAAATTCTCAAGTGTTTCATCTTCTTCAATAATACGCTTTGCCTCCTCGCGTGCATACTCTACGAGTTTCCTGTTCTTCAATGATTCCATCGTAATATCAGAAACACCCCACTGTTTTGCTCCTGCGAGATCTCCTGCTCCTCGAAGGTGGAGGTCCATCTCCGCAAGCTCAAACCCATTCTTTGCCTTTAAAAATGATTTCAAACGCATCTGCGTTTTCTCAGATTGAGAATCGCTAAAGAGGTAGCAGTAGGGTTGATGAGAGGAACGCATTACTCTCCCTCGCAACTGATGAAGTTGTGCGAGCCCAAAGCGATCTGCTCCCTCGATAATGATGCTCGTTGCGTTTGGAACATTCACCCCAACTTCCACAACAGAAGTGGATACAAGAATATCAATCTCGTGCGCATAGAATGCTTTCATCACCTGCTCCTTTTCGTCCTTCTTCATTTTGCTGTGCATGATTCCAATGCGGTACTCAGGGAAGATTTTTTCCTTCAAACGCTTTACCTCACTCAATACCGACTTTACTCGGAGCGCTCGCGCCT